>NZ_CBFHAZ010000109.1:0-21605 GCF_965653655.1 Pseudomonas onubensis
TGTGATGCTGATAATCTTGTTGACTATCAGTCTGACTCCACAAGCACCCACACGAATTGCTTGATTCAGTTGTTAAAGAGCGGTTGGTTAAGATCTTTCGTCTCAACCGAGGCGCGCATTCTACAGCGACCTCGTTTGCTGTCAAGCGATTTCTTTATCAAAATCAACTACTTGAACCAGAACCGGCTTCAAGCTGCTCGTCAGCGGGAGGCGAATAGTACAGTATTCAAATATGTGGTCAACCCCCTTCCTGAAATTCTTTTCAATTAGTTCACACCGCCAGGGTTGCAGCTATATAGAGTGCTCGATCGCCTGACAACGCGCCCCATGCCAAACGCGCGACCTGGCCCAGGCGTTCCGGTTTGCAATCGGCGACGAGCAAAGGCCGGTGAATCAACAGACCTGACATTTGAGTAGCCGCGCAATCCCCCTTCAGGCCATGACTATCAAACCGGTTCAAACCCGCTTTTACACAGGCTCGAAGAAAGCCTTTGAAATTCAAGGGCTTTTTTTTCGCCTGCAGAAAAGTGAGTATGTGCGGGCTAACGCAGACATCGAGGAAACGGAACCATGGAATTGACGCTGGAAGCTGTTGCGCTTTTTGCTCTCAAGCTGGTGCATGAGACGGACGGCGCGAGCCCGTTGCTGCGCGATGACCTGGTGATGGATGGATATGAGCGCGAAGTGTTTGGGTTGCTGGTACGCCAGGGGGATTTGGCGACGATTCAACGCAAGCTCAATGAGTGCATTGCCCAGGCCTTGAATGCGCTAGGCGGCGCCGACACGGTGCTGGGCCGTGAACTGCTCAAACTGTTCAACGATGTGCAACAGGCCAGCAACCTTGATGAGCTAAGTGCCCCGCTGATTACCCTCAAGGACTATCTGAAAGATGTCCAGTGAGTCAGTGATCAACATACCGGCCAGATACACCATCAGTACAGCAACGCCAGCGTCCAGGCATCGCCAGACCACGGACGTGCGAAACAGCCACGCCAGCTGCTGACATCCCAGCGCCAACAGCACAAACCAGATTAATGACGCCGTCATGGCACCTGTCGCGAACAGTGCTTGTTGGCCTGCGGGTTTGGCTGCGCCGATAGAGCCGATCAGCACCACTGTGTCGAGCCAGGCGTAGGGGTTGGCAAAACCAAGGACTATCGCCGTGCGTAAAAGTCCGCGTTGCGAATTGCTACATTGCGTGTCCGGCATAGATTGATTGCGGAGGCACGCTCGTAAGCGCTGGGTACCGAACCACAGCAGATAAGCGGCGCCTGATAGCAGTAGAAACGCCATTATCACTGGGCGATGTCCCAACAACGAACCTAATCCCGAAATGCCAAAAGCAATGAGAAGGATGTCGGCGAGCACGCAGATGGCGACCACACCCCAGAGAGGGTCACGGCCGACAGCCTGACGAATGACTAACGTATCTTTCGGCCCGGGAGCAACAAAAAGGCCAATACCAAGCAGCAACCCCTCAATAAAGTAAGGCGTCATAGTTACCTTTCAAATCTGCTGAAAAGGAATGCAACACACGCCGGAACTCCAAGGACAGGCGTGCCGTGTAGTGTGCATACCTCGCTAAACGCAGCGGCGAGCAGGTTGTCTTTTTTGGCGTACAAAGGTGAAGCATGACGGTCAGAACGAGGGACACCCTCAGGGCGCTAATTACCCGACGCAGCCGAGAACTGGGCAAACCCATGACCACATTGGCCAAGGAAGCCGGCATCTCCAGAACTTACCTCTACGGGTTGGCGGGCGGCGCTTCACAAGACCCCTCGGTGCGGACATTGATCAAGCTGGCCAAAGCGCTACAGGTTTCACCGCTGCTGTTGTTCCGCTATTTCGCTGACCTGGCGGGCGCGCCGACAGACGCCAACTCAATGGCCATCACCAACCGAGCAATCGGCCTGCGTGACACGAGTGACATCGCCGTCTTCAACGCAGACGTGACCACCCCCGACCAAACCGTTGTGCTGCCCGGTGAAATCTTTCAAAAAACCTGGGAGCTTCAAAACCTCGGCACCCGCCCCTGGCGCGGTCGAAAGTTGGTGCGCGTGGACGGCGAATACGTCATCGCCCGACGCACCGCCACGGGCGCGCCGTTGGAAGTGGTGATGGACACACACCTGCGCAGCCTGAGCAGCGAAATCCCCATTGCAGAAACACTGCCCGGCCAGCCGGTGCATATCACGGTGGAGTTCGCCGCGCCCAAGGAGACGTTTACCGTCACTTCCATATGGCGGATCGAGGACGAACACGGCCAGCTCTGCTACAGCCCCGCGTTCATCCTGCATGTGATCGTCAACGTCATGGCGCGCTGAATGACCTTACCGTCGCCCTTCAACCGCCATCCGCACAGCCAAGCCCATCAGCACCGAGCCCATCACCCAACGCTGCACCACCCGCCAGCTTGGCCGTGTGACGAAGAACACGGCGATGGAACCCGCCATCATTGCAATCACCGCGTTGACGCTCACGCTGATGGCAATCTGCGTAAAGCCCAGGATCAGTGATTGCATCAGCACACTGCCATGCCCATTCGGGTCGATAAATTGCGGCAACAACGACAAATACATCACCGCCACCTTGGGGTTCAGCAGGTTGGTCACCAAGCCCATCATGAACAACTTGCGCGGGCTGTCCTGGGGCAAGTCCCGCACTTGAAACGGCGACCGGCCACCCGGCTTCACCGCCTGCCAGGCCAGGTACACCAGGTACAACGCGCCACCGAGCCGCAGCGCGTCGTAGGCAAAAGGCACGGCCATCACCAATGCGGTAATCCCCAGCGCCGCGCAGAACATATAAACGAGGAAACCCAAGGCAACGCCACCGAGGGAAATCAACCCGGCCGTGCGCCCCTGGCAGATCGAGCGGGAAATGAGGTAAATCATGTTCGGCCCAGGCGTCAGCACCATGCCGAGGGAGATCAGGCCATAAGCAAGCCAGCTGGACAGTTCGGGCATGGTGTCACTCCTGCAGTATTGTGCTGGGTGCCATGGTAGGGCGTTGAAAAGCAGGACGTTAGATACAGATCCGCGAGCAAAACGTCATACACCGCTCACGGTAAAGCACCTGATCGACTTCACCTCGCTGCCACTCACAAACATCGCGCACGTTTGATCTGGATTCTGCAGGCAAAAAAAGACCCTGGCGTCCCAAGGTCTTTTTTACTGCTAACGCTGCTTCAACAGATGTACACCGACCGATGTGGGAGCTGGCTTGCCTGCGATGACGCCAGCCGCCACACCCTCAAAGCACCCACTTACACCGAAACAGCCTCCCCCTCCTCCATCACCCCGTTGGGCAACATCCCATTCGCCAAATCATCCACCACCGCCTTCGCCATCTCCCCCAAATAATGCGCCGCCCAGGCATAACGGTCCGCGCCTTTGTCCATGGCCGCATCCAGCGCGAGCATTTTAGAGCAGTGCAGCAACTCGGAAGCATGCTCCAGGGCATCACGAATGGGCACGCCAGCATTGACGCGGAATAGACGGTGCAGGTTGGGCTGTTTGCCGCAGGTGGAGAAGGTGATGATGCCGAGGGTTTTGTTGAGAGGTGGGTTGATCATTGGGCACCTCCGGGCTGGGCGGTGGTGTGGATTGCAGTATTACAAGGATATGGCCTGTCAGAAATGCTCATGGATTTAGCTCCTAATGTCGAGAAGCTGCCACATTCGTTATCAGGCGAAAGGGTGGCAGCTGTGCGCAGGCTGATAAACCGGGACAATAGGAACCCGGCAGGCCCGAAGGCCTCCCGCGCACAGCCGCCATAACACGGATGTGCGGACGCAAAAAAAGCGCCGGCATGGTGCTGGAGACGCTTGAGCGCCTATTGTTCCACGGGTTATCAGGCCCGGTCACTGAATTTGCAGTGACAGTGCGGAAAGTAGCGCAGAAAGCGGCATGGCTAATAGGCGTTATCTGTGGCGAAAAATTTCGGTGGCAGCGTTCGAGCAAATAGGCCCGAGCATTCGAAACTACAACATCACCCCATATGGCCCAAGCACCTTACTCGTCTGCACCAACCCCTGGCGCATCAACATCTCAAGATAAATCCCAGCCTCCATTGGCGGCCGCTTCAACGTCCGTCTTTGTTTCTGCGCCGCCCCCAACACCGCCGCCTGATCCAAATCCCACAGATCCGAAATAAAATCATCCGGATGCATAGGCTCAATGTCATAGGCAGCCAGGATATGCGCCGGGAAATCTTTCAAATTGAAGGTCACGATAACTTCAGCCTTACTCCGAATCGCCGCCGCCAGCACATGACGATCATCAGGATCAGGCAAATCCAAACTCGAACAAAGATCCTCGTACCCCGTCACCAATGCATCGGGTATCGCCTTATCCATCAGCGCCGACGTGCAATTGACTTGCTCAGCCGTAAGATCCGGTCGGTTCTTGAGAACGTTGCGCTTCCACTCCTCATGAATCTGGCTCGTCCATCGAGCTCGATACAGTCCCGACAAACCAAGCCACATCAGCAAATCCCGGAGTGCCGCAGATTAAAGAACACACGCATCGTATACCGCAGTAAACGGCGAACACCTCATCCGTCATACCCCATTCCCAACGCTTGAGCTTGTTGCGCCAGCGCTTCCATTGCCTCTTGGCTTTCTTCGTCACGGCGCTGCTTGAACGCCATCAGATCCGAAAACCGGATTCGCCGATGCCGGCCCGTTTTTGTAAAAGGAATGGCGCCCTCCTCCAGCATCTTGACCAGGTGCGGGCGCGAAACGTTGAGCAGGTCGGCGGCCTCCTGCGAGGTCAACTCCGCATGCACCGGCACGACCTTGACGGCATTACCGATAGCCAATTCGCCCAGGATATCGACCAACAGGCGCAGGGCTGAGGTCGGGAGTACAAGTGTGTGGGGTTTGTCTTCTTTGTCGAAGATGTCGATGCGCTGGGTTTCAAATTTGGTCGAAAGCAAAGATGCCAGCTCTCGCTGGCCTTGCACGGCGGCTTCGACTTCCTTTTCCAGCGGCAGGATCGTTTTGGGGAGTTGATTGGTGATCATGATGCAGCTCCGGCGTTACGCAATTCGGCTGAACCAAAGCTAAACGAAACAAACGAAAATCGCAATATTCGAAACAGTCCTGGCTAACCAAACGCCAGTCTCCTTTTCCCACACCAACCGTCGAACGAAGCCGACATAAGCCTCCGCTCCCACCTCATAGGCTCACTCCCACACAAGGAAGTGAGCCAGTCATGTCAGAACGCTCGTACCCCATTACCGAAGAAGAACAACTCAAACGGCGGATCCTGACACCGCAGCCGAAGCGCGTGCCTTATTCACCGCCGTTTGATTTATTTGAGCCGCCTCCCGCTCCGGCGCCAACACCCGCCAAACCGCCCGGTTGCGTCTTCACAAAACCCTGCCAACTGCCCAACGGCATCATTCGCTACAACGACCCCACCGGTTACGTACCGCTGGAGTTGATCAAGGACTACGGCCATTTCAGCCTGCTGGGTGGGCGCGACGTAGACAGCCGTGGCGCGGTGGCCTTGCGCAAGATCAGCGGCAGTGCCCTGCCTGTCGGCTTGGGGCAATTGGCGTTGCGATCAGCGGCAGTGGAGTCGGCAGCGACTGCGGTTGGCACTGTCGCCGGTGGGCTGCTGACTGGGTTGGTCGCGTTGTTGTGGCCATCGGCGCTGGGCGATAGCGCGCTCTACAGCGAGGAGCAATTACGCTCGCTGCACCGGGCACGGTCGCAGATGCGTTTGCATGTCGAGCAGCGTGAGGATGGCACTCTAAAGGGCTACGGGTTTTACACGGGCAACAAGCCCGATTGGCAGATGATCGATGTGGTGCAGTTCCAAAGCCGTGGCGATCAGTTTGTGGCGGATTTGGGTGAGGGCGTGGAGCTGATCTGGACGCCTGCGGTTGATACGGGCGACACGCTGGGGACTCCCGCCTTGGAGGCTGCGCCGCAAGCGCCGGTGATCTGGATTTACCCGCCGACGGAGAAAGCGGCGCAGATTCTGGTAAACCCGATTTATCCACCTGAGTATCGGGATTTTATTCTGGTGTTCCCGGTGGAGTCGGGGGTAAGGCCGCTGTATGTGGTGGTTAATGAGCCACGCAAAGGCCTGAGAAATCCGGACCATGATTACTTTCCAGCACCAAAAACCGAAGATATAACTGGCTTCCCAGGGTTGATCCCCCAAAGGCCGGTGACATCACGACTAGGCGGGGCTGGCTTACGTGAGCGGTGGATCGATGCAAAAAGGAGGAAGGTACTTGAATGGGACGCCAAGAAAGGTGAGCTGGAAGTCTATCGAAAGAGTGATTTGGAACACCTCGGCGCATTTGATCCTTATACCGCCGAACGTCGCGGGCCGGCGGACCCAAAACGTCGAATCTACAGATAAAAAAGAGTGCGAAAAATGGTTATGAAAATCAGATTGCGCTGGTACGAAAAACACAGCAACGACTTGAAAGCGGACGAGTACTCAGCGGATATCGGCGACGCAGACCGTGCTTTTGAAGCACTCGGTTTGAGCGAGGAAAGCGCTATATATGCAGACGTTTACAACGTTCTCCCAAGCTGGATAACTATTCTCCAACCCCTCTTCCAGCATGTGATAGAGCCCAACCGATTCGACTATCAAGTTTCATTCCAATACCAAGGCGCTTGGCCGCCACCTCCAAAGCATCCCCAGAAGGAATTCTGAGGTAATGAAAAAGCCCCACCTCTACCGCTCAGTCAACACCCGGACCCACGGTGTGCACCACGGCACCCGAACAGATGAAGCCCAGTTGTGACTGCTGCACCCACACATTCAACGGTGTGGTATTCCCGCAGGCGCTTGCGCGCAAGCCGTAAAGCTCAACCGCGCACACAACCCACCCTGCTCCAAATTACTCAACGTCAACCCACACCCAATCTTCCCCACAATCATCTCCACAATCGCCAACCCCAACCCCGCGCCATTGGCGTTGTCCCGGCTGTAAAACCGCTCAAACAAGCGCCCCATCTCCGCCTCATCAATCCCCGGCCCTTGGTCTTCCACGCTCAAACCCTGCGCGCCGATCACCACCCGCACCTCGCCACCCACCGGCGAAAAGTTAAGCGCATTGGTCACCAGGTTTTGCAGCGCAATCGCCAATGCCACCGGCTCGGTCTGCACCCAGCATTCCTCATCGCCTTCCAGCACCAACTCCACACCTTTCTCCATGGCCAGCGGCGTAAGTTCAGCGAGTTCTTCACGCACCAGTTCCGTCAGTTGCACGGGCTTGCGCACGGGGTTGCTCAGTTGTGGCTCGATGCGCGCCATGGTCAGCAGTTGGCTGCCAATACGCGTGGCGCGGTCTACGCCGTTGACCAAAAAGTCCAGGGCCTCACGCCGTTGTTCTTCAGTCGCAGCGTTTTGCGCGTTTTGTGCGTGAATGCGCAGGATCGCCAACGGCGTGCGCAGTTCATGGGCGGCGTCGGCGATGAAGCGGCGTTCGCGTTCCAGCAGGTCGTCCATCTGCACCAACAGCCGGTTGAGCGCGGTTTGCATCGGCTCCAGTTCGCTCGGCAGTGGGTTCACGTGCAGCGGTTGCAGGGCATTGGTGTTGCGCCCGCGCAGCTTGCGGGCCATGGTGCGCAAGGGCCTCAGCCCCCAGCCGATGGCCAGCCAGATGAGCACGGTCAGCAGCGGCACGCCAATCACGCTGGGCCATAGGGTGTGGCGCACGATGCGCTCGATAACGCTCTGGCGAATGTCGTCGCGCTCGCCCACCCAAATCAGCAGGCCTTGTTGCGCGTCGGCCAGGAGGAAGGCGCACCAGTCGTTGCCGCTGTCCATCAGGTCATGGGCGCCGAGTGTGGTGGGCGGTGCGGTGAGGATCGGTGCTTCGGCAGACCGCATGAGCAGTTGCCCGTCGCTGCGCCAGACCTGGAAGGTCAGCCGGGTCTCGTAAGGATGGGCCACGCCCTCCTCGCCCACGCGGCTCATGGCCTGGTCGAACGCCTCATACAGGCGGCCCCAGTCTGCGTCGCCAGGATCGCGCTGGCGCAGTACGCCTTGCAGCAGGCGGGCACTTTGGGCGAGTTGGGCGTCGTAGACTTCTTCGATTTCGTGGTGGCTGTCGCGCAGCACCAGCCAACTGATCAGGGCGTCGCCGAGCAGGATCAGCACCAGCACCGGAATAAGAATGCGCGCGCGTACCGAGCTCATGGCTTGAGCGCCAGCACATAGCCCACACCGCGCACGGTACGGATCAGCTCTGTGGATAACTTCTTGCGCAGGTTATGGATCAACACTTCCAGCGTGTTGCTCTCAACCCGGTCCTGCCAACCATACAAAGCACGGGACAACCGCTCGCGGGTCACGACCTTTCCAGGGCGCACCATCAGTTGATGCAGCAGTTGGTACTCCATCGGGGTGACGATGATTTCATCGCCCTGATAGCGCACTTGCTGGGTGGCCGGGTCGAGGCTGATGCCGGCGTGTTCGAGCATCGGTTGGGCGCGGCCCTGGCTGCGGCGCAACAGGGCGCGCACGCGGGCTTTGAGTTCTTCGACGTCGAAGGGTTTGATCAGGTAGTCGTCGGCGCCGGCATCCAGGCCGGCAATGCGTTCGGCGGTGCCATCGCGGGCGGTGAGGACCAGCACCGGCAGGTCGTGTTGCCCGGCACGCAATTGCTGCAACAGGTCGAGACCATCGAGGCGCGGCAGGCCGAGGTCGAGCAGCAGCAGGTCGAAGCTTTCAGTGAGCAGGGCGTGCAAGGCGCTGAGGCCGTCTTGCAGCCAATCCAGGGTGTAGCCTTCGGCGCCCAATGCCACGCGAATGCCTTGGCCGAGGGCGCGGTCATCTTCGACGAGGAGTAGGCGCATAACGAAATCTCTGTAGGAAACGGCGGAATCATGCCGGGTTCCGTTACGCGCTATTCAGCTAAAGATGTTACGGCTCGTTGCCAACTAAGGTTGCGCTAAGGTTGGTTTTGCACTGTGCCGGCAGGTACGGGACCACCTGTCGTTATCCACGCTCACCGGCTGCAGGAAGCGCCTGCCGGATGAACGTGCGCAGTCATCCTTTCTTCTCACAGGTTCCCTTATGCGCTGCGCCCTACTGATCTTCAGCCTGCTAGGCGTCTTTGTCGCCGCCTGGCTGAGCCATCCGCCCCACGTGTTGGCGCCGTTCGCCCAGGCGAACCCGAGCCCGGCGAAGGTGGCGGCAGCCCCGCAATACACCAGCCGTTTTGTGTCCTCACAGCTCACCGACTTTGTGCACTCCTCCTCCGTGACCGCCCTGCCCGGCGGCGACTTGATGGCCGTGTGGTTTGCAGGTAGCCGCGAAGGCGCTGCCGATGTGCAGGTGCGCACGGCGCGGTTTGATGCTCGCAGTGGCGAATGGGGCGGCGAGCAGGTGCTGGCCACGCGGGAAAGCACCCGCGACGGCACCCAGCGTTACATTCGCAAACTGGGTAACCCAGTGATTGCGCTGGGGCCGGATAAACGCCTGTGGATGTTTTACGTGTCGGTATCCGTCGGCGGCTGGGCCACCAGTGCGATCAACGTGATGGTCTCCAATGACCTCGGCGCGAACTGGTCGGCGCCTCGGCAATTGGTGACCTCGCCGTTTTTCAATATCAGCACCCTGGTGCGCGCCGCGCCCGTGTTCCATGCCGACGGCTCGATTGGGCTGCCGGTGTATCACGAGTTCATGGGCAAGTTTGCCGAGTACCTGTACTTGAGTGCCGACGGTGCGGTGATCGACAAATTCCGCATCAGCCGTGGCAAACATTCGCTGCAACCAACCATCGTGGCGCAGGACGGCCAGCGTGCCGTGGCGATGTTGCGTTACGCCGGTGAAACCCATCACCGCGTGCTCGCCAGCCGCACCGAGGATGCCGGGCAAACCTGGAGCGAGCCGTTCCCGCTGGAACCGGCCAACCCCAATTCATCGCTGGCGGCCGTAGGTACAGAAGACGATGGTCTACTCGTCGCGCTCAACGACCTGCAAGACGGCCGTTTCAAGCTCAGCCTCTACGGCACCGACGCGCAGATGACGCAATGGCGCACGGTGGTGCAATTGGACGAGTCGCCGGACCCGCTTGGCCAACCGTTCTCTCCCGAAGCTTATAGAGAAATCATCGGCGAAGGCTTCCGCGCCTCCAGCGGTGCCAAGCGCCTGCCGCTGGAACAGCGCTTTCTGAGCAACCTGGATTACCGCGTGTGCAAACCCCGTGGCTGCGATTTCGAGTACGAGTACCCGTATTTCAGCCGCAGCCCGGACGGCATGTACCACTTGGTGTACTCGTGGAATAACACCTTTATCAAACATGTCAGCTTCAACGAAGCCTGGCTGGCGGAGCGCTTGTGATGATGGCGTTGTGGCAAGCCCATTTGAGTTTTGTATTGCTGGGGTTTGTGCTGCTCAGCACGTTGCGGTTTACCGCGCCGTGGCGGCCATGGCTGCTGCCAATATTGGTGGCGTTGAGCTTTATTCCGGTGAATGAATTGCCGTTGGCGGCGTATGTGCGCAGTTTTACCGATGACCTGGCGATCAGCACCTTGGTGTTGTTGGCGTGGGTAGCGGTGTGCCGGTTGGGGCTGGTGCAGCCGCTTGGCCGGGCACATCAAGTGCAACTGCTGATTCTGTTTGGCGGGCTGTGCCTGGTGCTGTACCCCGCCGCAATGGGGCTGACCTATTTCGACCCGTACCGTTGGGGGTTTAACCCTCGGCCAATGATTGTGCTGGTAGGTGCGCTGGCGCTGTTGATGCTGGCGCTGCGCAACAGGCTGGCCGTGTGGATGCTGGCGGTGGGCACGTTGGCGTTTGCGCTGCGGCTCAAGGCGTCGGAGAACTATTGGGACTACCTGGTAGACCCGCTATTGATGGGCTACTACGCCGTCGCTGGATTAATGCAATTCAAACTGTGGGAGCGGGCTTGCTCGCGAATGCGGCGTGTCGGTCAGAACATCGTTAGCTGACAGACCGCTTTCGCGAGCAAGCCCGCTCCCACATTTGCTTTGTGGTGTTAGGGAAATTTAGTTGAGGTTAATGATGACTGCGTTGCAATCACGCCGCCTGCGCTATGGCGTGGGCGCGATCGGGTTGGTGTTTGTGTTGCTGGCGGCGTTGCGGCTGGTGTTTTTAATCAGCTTTTCCGGCCTGGATTTAAACACCGAGGGCTTGCTGGAAACCCTCGGCATCGGCCTGCGTTTCGACCTGCGCCTGGCGGTGTTGCTCCTGCTACCCGTGGCCGTGCTCGCCTGGCTGCCGTGCTGGAACCTCATCACCCTGCCCGCCCTGCGTTGGCTGGCACGCGGTTATTTGCTGATTGCACTGGCCGTGGTGGGCCTCATCTACATCATCGACTTCGGCCACTATGCCTACCTCGGCGTACGCATCAACGCGACGGTGCTGCGCTATCTGCAAGACGCGCAGATTTCTCAACAGATGGTGTGGGAAACCTACCCGGTGCTGTGGATAACTGCCTGCTGGCTGGCGGCAGTGGCTTTGTGGGTGTGGGCGCTGGTGTGCCTGGAGCGATTGACCCTGGATCGTGCGCCAAAAACCATCGGCAAACTCACAGTGGCGTCGGTGTCCGTGATCGGTGTGGTCATTGTGCTGCTGGCCCTGCTCGGCCGCGTGGCCAATCTCAACCTGGAAAACCCGGTGCCGCTGCGCTGGAGCGATGCGTTCTTCTCCGGCAACAGCCAGGTCGCCGCCGTGGGCCTGAACCCGGTGCTGTTTTTGTACGACACGCTCAAGGTTGGCCAGTCGCAATTCGATGAAGCCCAAGTGCGCAGGCATTACCCGCAAGTGGCCGAGTACCTGGGCGTTGAGCGGCCTGACGCGCAACAGCTGAATTTCATCCGCGAACAAGGCGTGCAGCCCTACAAACTGGCCGGCGAGCGCCCGCCCAACGTAGTCTTCGTTATGCTCGAGTCCCTGGGTACCAGCGCGGTCGGCGCCTATGGAAACCCACTGAACCCCACGCCGAACCTGGACAAGCTGGCGACACAAAGCTGGTTCTTCAAACACTTCTATGTGCCCGTTACCGGCACCGCCAAAACCGTGTGGGCGAGCATCACCGGCGTGCCCGACGTGACCCGCCAGGAGACCGCCACGCGCAACCCGCTGATCACGCGGCAACACACGTTGATCAACGCCTTCGAGGGTTACCAGAAGTTCTACATGATCGGCGGCAACGCCGGCTGGGCGAATATCAACGCGCTGATCCGCCAGAGCATCGACGGCGTGCAGCTGTTTGACGAAAGCCACTGGCGTTCGCCCCGCGTGGACGTGTGGGGTATCTCTGACCTGGACCTGTTCAAGGAAGGCGACCAACTGCTGCGCGCCGTGCCCAACGGCCAGCCGTTCTTTGCCTACCTGCAAACTTCCGGCAACCATCGGCCGTTCACCATTCCCAAGCAAAATGATGGCTTCCAACTCAACAACGTAACTCTGGAACAAGTCCAGGCCGCCGGCTCACGCAGTGTCGAGCAATACAACGCGGTGCGCCTGCTGGATTACAACATCGGCCGCCTGATGGACATCGCCAAGGCCGGTGGCTGGTACGACAACAGCATTTTTGTGTTCTTTGGCGACCACAACACGCGCATCAGCCAGATCCCGCACATGGCGCCTGCCTTCGAGCAACTGGGCCTGGAAAGCAACAATGTGCCGCTGCTGATCCACGCACCGGGGCTTGAGCCACGCGTTATCGAGGAGGCCGTGGGCCTGGCGGACTTGCTGCCGACCGTCGCCGGCATGGCGGGCGTGCCGTTTCGCAACGCTACGATGGGTCGCGATATCCAGCAGCCGTCGCCGGAAGGCGAACGTGTGGTGCCACTGGTGTTGCACGAAGGCACCTTCCCGATTATCGGCGGCGTGACCCAGCACTTCCTGTTGCAGATGCAGCATGACGGCGGCTCACCGACCTTGCATGACCTGACCTCGCAAACGCCACGCGAAGATGTGGCCGAGCAGCATCCCGAAGAGTTTCAGCGCCTGCAGGGGCTGACCCGTGGGCTGCATGAAAGTGCGCGGTTGATGCTGTTCAGGAACGTGCGCGAATGATTACTTGGGCTGGAAGGTTTCCAGGTAGGCCAGGATGTTTTCGATCTTTTCCGGGTCGCTGATACCCCAGAAGATCATGCGCGTACCGCTCACCACCTTCTTCGGCGCCTCGATATAGGCCGCGAGCTTGTCGCGGGTCCAGACCACGCCGGAGTTTTTCATCGCATCGGAATACTGATAGTCGGTGGTGGTGCCGGCAGGTCGACCGATGATGCCGTTCAGCTCAGGCCCGAAGCCGCCGCGTGCGCCTTCGCCGATGCTGTGGCAGCCGCCGCAGGTCTTGCTGAACAGTTTGCCGCCCGCCTCGGCATCGCCGGCCGCCAAGGCCGGGGCGGTGTTGAGGACCAGGGCGAGGGTCAGTAAGGTGTACTTCATGCAAGTCTCCACAGCAGGCAACGGTGCGCCAATTATGCCTGTATCCACCTTGACGTGCCGCTGTGGGCAACCCCACGCGACCGCTCTAAAACGACCACCCATCGTTTAAAAAACATCCAATCGAACCTATTCAGCCAGCGCCCACTCCACCTTACTGAACCCTGATGGTGGAGTAAGGATCATGGCTCAGCCATCGATTTTGGTATTGGAAGACGACGAGATCATTCGAGCGTTAATGGTGGATGTATTGGAGGACCTCGGCGCGCTTGTGACGTCGTTTCCTTCGGCGGATGAAGGCATGATTTATCTGGAACGCCGCGATGACCCGGTGGACCTGATCGTCAGTGATATCCAGATGCCGGGGTTACTCAATGGCTATGACTTGAGCAAGGTGGTCGCGCATCGTTGGCCGTCGGTGCCGGTGGTGCTGACCTCGGGCAATACCGAGCTGGCGGCGCAACTGGGTGGCTCGGTGCGGTTTTTACCCAAGCCGTGGAGTGCGGAACATTTGGTTAAGTGCGTACAAACGGCGCTGACCCAGCAAGGCGCCTCCCTGCACTAATAGCACCACAACATCACTTAGACCGAACTTGCTGCAATGTCCTGTGGTCATTTATTACGCAAGGAGCGACTTTTCTGATCCGCCGGTCAGGCTTTTCGCCTTGTGCGTACAGTTGACGGCAATGAGTTGTGTAGAATCGTCGCCCATTTCATGCGTCATTCATGGCCTTAAGGCCCACAGTTCGAGCTTATTGAATGCATTCACAGGCCCATGACGTTAGTGCGCCCTCATTGCTGGAAGCGTTGCGCACAGGCACGGGTTTGCTGCATGTGGCGTTGGAAAAGCGCCTGCCGTTTTTCTCCGAGCAGTTGGATGCTGGCTGGTATCGGCGCTTGCTCCAGGCGTACTACGGGTTTTATGGGCCGATGGAAGCAGCGTTGTACGACAGTGGCTTGATCCCCGACGGATATGACGCTGTGCTGCGTGTGAAAACACCCAAACTGCTGGGCGACTTGCGCGCCCTTGGCTTGAATGATTACGCCATCAACGGCCTGCCCCGCTGCACCCGACACCCAACCTTCGACACCCCCGCTGCCTGCCTTGGTGCCCTCTATGTTCTGGAAGGCGCAACCCTGGGCGGCCAAGTGCTGCGCCGGGAAATGGCCCGGCGCCTGGGTGTACACGCCGATAACGGCGGAGCATTCCTTGATGTGTACGGCACCGAAACCGGTCGGCGCTGGAAAGACTTTCTCGATTACCTGGGCCGCCTGCCGCTGGATGCTGACGCAAAACAGCGCGCGGTCGACGCGGCCCGTTCCACATTCAGTGGCTTTGAGCAATGGCTCGCCAGCCAGGAGGTACTGCTATGAAAACCGAAGATTTTGAAGAACTGCTTGCCAACTGTGCCGACGAACCGATTCGCTTCCCGGGCGCGATCCAGCCCCACGGTGTGCTGTTGACGTTGTCGGAGCCTGAGCTGCACATCACTCAGGTCAGCGCCAACGTGGCCAGCTTGTTCGGCCACGCACCCGAGGGGCTACTGGGCCAGCCGTTGCACCAGTTAATCGGCGCTGAGCCTGCTCAAGCCGTGCAATCAATCGCTGAAAACAACGCGTTTTTTGACGCCCCGGCGCTGCATGTCACGCTCAATGGTGCGCAATATGAAGGCTTGCTGCATCGCCATCAGAACGTGCTCGTGCTGGAATTCGAACCGCGCCTTGCAGATTTCAAACCCCGCGCCCTGAATGGCCGCACCAGTGACCTGGGCAAGATGCTGCAACGCTTGCAGTCGGCGAAAACCCTGCAGGCGCTGTACGAAATCAGCGTGGCTGAGATCCAGGCCATGACCGGCTACGACCGGGTGCTGATCTATCGCTTCGAAGAAGAAGGCCACGGCCAGGTGATTGCCGAAGCGTCGGCGCCGTCCATGGAGCTGTTCAACGGGTTGTTTTTCCCCGCGTCCGACATTCCCGAGCAAGCCCGCGAGCTGTACCGCACCAACTGGCTGCGCATCATCCCGAACGCTGCCTATGAGCCGGTGCCGCTGCTGCCCAAGCTGCGTCCGGGCACTGACCAGCCGCTGGACTTGAGCTTCGCTACCCTGCGCAGTGTGTCGCCGATTCACTGCCAATACATGCAAAACATGGGCGTGCTGTCGTCCATGAGCATCTCGTTGATGGCTGGCGATAAGCTGTGGGGCCTGATCAGCTGCGGCAACCGCGAGCCCTTGCTGGTACCTAACGACCTGCGCGTTGCCTGCCAGACCATCGGCCAGGTGTTGTCGCTGCAGATCAGCGCCATGGAAGCCCTGGACTTGAGCCGTCAGCGCGAAGAGAAAGTCGAAGCCCTGGCACTGCTGGAGCGCGCGATGAAAGCCTCGGAGCAAAACGTCTTCGATGGCCTGGCGCAGCAGCCGCAGGTGCTGATGGACCTGGCCCTGTCGGGCGGCGTGGCGATCATCGAAGACAAGCAACTGCACCGTTACGGCAATTGCCCCGAGCCTGCGCAGATTCGTGCGCTGCACAAGTGGCTGCAAGAAAGTGGCGAGCCGGTGTTTTCCAGCCATAACCTGACGTCGGTGTACCCGCCTGCCGCCGAGTTCCAGCAAGTGGCCAGCGGTGTTCTGGCCATGAGCCTGCCTAAGCCTGTGGATAACGGCGTGTTGTGGTTTCGCCCGGAAGTCAAAGAGAACATCAACTGGAGCGGTGACCCGAACAAGCCGCTGAATCTGGAAACCTGCGACGCCGGTTTGCGCCTGCGCCCACGCACCTCGTTTGAAATCTGGAAAGTCGAAATGGCCGGCATCTCCACCAAGTGGAGCCACGGCGACCGGTTTGCCGCCAACGACCTGCGCCGTTCCGCCCTGGAAAATGACCTGGCCCGTCAAGTGCTGCGCGAACAGCAAGCCGTGCGTGCGCGTGATGAACTGGTGGCGGTGGTATCCCACGATCTGCGCAACCCGATGACGGTCATCTCGATGCTCTGCGGCATGATGCAAAAAGCCTTCAGCTCCGAAGGTCCCCATACCTCACGGCGGATTTCCTCCGCCATCGACACCATGCAACAGGCCGCCGGACGCATGAATGTGCTGCTGGAAGACCTGCTCGACACCTCGAAAATCGAGGCCGGGCGTTATGTGGTCAAACCCGTGTCGCTGGACGTCAGCCAGATGTTCGAAGAGGCCTACTCGCTGCTCGCACCGTTGGCGATGGAGAAAGCTATCGATCTGTCGTTCAACGCCGAACCCGGCCTGCAGATCCATGCCGACCCGGAGCGCTTGTTCCAGGTGCTGTCGAACCTGATCGGCAATGCCATCAAGTTCACCCCGCGCCAGGGCAATATCGGCATCAGCGCCATGAGCAATGGCGAAGACATCGTGTTTTCGGTGCGTGACTCCGGCGAGGGCATTGCGCCTGAGCAATTGCCCCATGTGTTTGATCGCTACTGGACCCAGACCGAAAACAACCCCACCGGCAGCGGATTGGGGCTGTATATCACCCAAGGAATCGTGCAGGCCCACGGCGGGCGAATCGAGGCTGAGAGTGAGTTGGGGCGTGGCAGTGAGTTCCGGTTTACGGTGCCCAAATCCGTCTGAAACACCTTCAGACCTACAAATATTAAACATGCAGAAACCTATGGCCGGGAACGTTAACCCGGCCAATGCCACTGAGTGGGCGCGCAGTCAAAGGGAGTATTGATGCGAGAAGATCCCTCCTATTGAGCAAGAGGTTTTACCCATGAACATCGGCAACTCGTTTCATTCCTACAACCTCAACCAGATCACTCAACTCCAGCAACCTCCCGCCAAGCCCGAGGAAAAAACCTCGACGACCGTCGGCCATCAACCGGAGCAAAGCACGCAAACCCAGACGAACCCCACGATAGACTCCCTCGGCAAAGGCCATCTGCCTTGACGCGCGCCTGACCACGAGACTGGAGTGCAACGCCCAGGCGTTGCGCTCTGTTAACAAAACAACGACATCCTCTGCGCTACTCTTTTCAGTTAGACCTTGTGTGAGCTGTGCCCTTCATGCCCCAACCGCAAACCCTGCCCGCCGTGATCGCCGGTCCCATGCTCAGGCGCCTGGAACCCCAGCGCCTGGTGATCTGGCTGGTGGGCAGCCGTGTCCTGCCATTGCGCTTAAAGCTGCAAGTGCCTCAAGGCAAAACGCTGACCATCGATCTGGACACCCAGCAGTGCCAAATCGTGCCGGTTGGCCGCCACGCCTTTATCCACCTGATCGACGTTTCCCTGAGCGAAGCCCTGCCGCTGGACGTGATGATCGACTACGACTTGCTGGTCGACGGCAGCGGCATTGCCGAATGGGCACCGCACCTGCTGTATGCCAACGCATCGTCGGCGAATTTCGTGCTGCACAGCCGCATCCACCAGTTGGTACACGGTTCCTGTCGCAAACCTCACCACCACGCCGATGAAGGTTTGCTGTGCGTAGACCGCCTGCTGGCTGACGCACACGCACCGGCTGAGCGCCCGGCGCTGTTGATGATGAGCGGCGACCAGGTTTACGCCGACGATGTGGCCGGGCCGATGCTGCGGGCGATTCATGCGCTGATCGCACGGCTGGAATTGTTCGACGAATACCTGGAAGGCGCCGTGGTGGATGACAGCGCCAGCCTCTACGGGCATCGCGCCAGCTATTACCACCGCGCGGATCTGCTGCCCGCACTGGACAGCAACGAGACCCTGCGCGAACGCTTTTTCGGCGGTGTGAAAAAACCGATCTTTACCAGCAGCACCGCCGACAACCACCTGGTGACCTTTGCCGAAGTGCTGGCGATGTACCTGTTGGTGTGGTCGCCCACACCCTGGACCCTGATCACGCCAAAGCCGCCGTCATTAAGCGCGCCGGAACAACTGCGCTACGACCACGAACAAGTGCAGGTCGATCGGTTCCGTGATGGCCTGCCCGGCGTTGCGCGGGTTTTCGCGCACCTGTCGACGCTGATGATCTTTGACGATCACGACATCACCGACGACTGGAACCTCAGCGCCCAATGGGAGGCCACCGCCTACGGCCATCCATTCTCCAACCGCATCATCGGCAATGCCCTGCTCGCTTATATGCTGTGCCAGGGCTGGGGCAACCAGCCGGATGTGTTTGGCAAACTGTTGGAACACACCCAGACGCTGACCACCCACGTTCAAGACAACCACTTGCTTGCCGCTGTGCAGGATGAACTGCTGCAAACCCTGCTGAAATTTCAGCACTGGCATTACGTGCTGCCCACCACGCCCGCGCTGGTAGTGCTCGACACTCGCACCCGGCGCTGGCGCAGTGAGTTTGCGCTCAAGCAACCCTCAGGCCTGCTGGACTGGGAGGCTTTGAGCGAACTGCAACAGGCCTTGCTGGACCACCCGTCGGCCATCATCGTCTCGCCCGCGCCGATCTTCGGCGTCAAGCTGATCGAGACGGTGCAGAAGGTCTTCAGTTGGTGCGGCTACCCATTGCTGGTAGACGCCGAAAACTGGATGGCCCATCGCGGCGCCGCCCAGGTGATCCTGAATATCTTCCGCCACTCGCGCACGCCAGGTAACTACGTGATCCTGTCGGGCGATGTGCATTACTCGTTCGTCTATGAGGTGCTGATTCGCCACCGCAGCGCCGGCCCAAAAATCTGGCAGATCACCAGCAGTGGCATCAAGAACCAGTTCCCGGCACGCTTGCTGGAGTGGTTCGACCGCCTCAACCGCTGGCTCTACTCACCGCGCTCGCCCCTCAACGGCTTCACACGCCGGCGCACCATGCAGGTGGTGCCACATATACCGGAGTATGCCGAGGCGGGTGAACGGCTGTGGAATTCGGCGGGCATCGGCCAAGTGTTCTTAAATGAACAGGGCCAGCCGGAGGCGATTTACCAGCACAACGCGGATGGTAGGCCTCGAACGCGGATGGTCGCGCCGGAGTAAGTTTTCCTACGCATGGCAAATTATTCTCGCACCCACCTTTCAGAAAGTTCATAACGCTTTATTTTTACTGATTTTTTTTGAAACCCTTCAACCTCAGCAACTCACAAAATAAGTGCCAGGCTCTGACCAATCTTCGCGAAAAGACACCTCAATCGCCGATTGCCTCATGAACCTATTTTGGTACACTCTCCATGAACAACCTACCTCTCGTGTTGAGCGTCGCATTTTACCGAACGGAGGCTGGCAACGAGCCCGTGCGTGACTGGCTGATGGAGTTGCCCAGGGAATCAAAAAAACTTATAGGCACTGACATAAAATCGGTCCAACTCGGATGGCCGCAAGGGATGCCGTTGGTTAGAAAGCTGGAGCATCGCCTTTGGGAGGTCCGAACCGATCTTGGTGAAAATGCTGCACGCGTCATTTTTACCTTGGCCGCCAGCCAAATGGTTTTGCTGCACGGCTTCATTAAAAAGAGTCAGAAAACGCCTTCCGTCGACCTGAACACCGCCAGACATCGCAAAAACAAGCTCTGAGGAACATCCCATGAATAAGCATATCGGCTCCAACTTTGATGATTTTCTCAGCGATGATGGGCTCATAGAAGACGTCTCTGCCGGGGCGTTGAAGCGTGTTATTGCCTGGCAATTGGCAGAGGCGATGAAGGTGCAGAAGGTCAGCAAGAAAGCGCTGGCCGAACGTATGCATACCAGCCGTACCGCCGTCGATCGAGCGCTGGACCAGGACGACGCGGGCATGACACTGTCCACCCTGGCCAGTGCGGCAAGGGCTTTGGGTCAACATGTGGAAATACGCCTCGTATCGAACACGCAAGCAAGGCCCGCAAGGGCGTGAAAGCTAGTGCCAGGCGAGTACAGCGTATGTCACTTCGCCTGCTGATTAATGGCCTATCGCCACACCACTAAAGCAGCACATTCAGCCTATTCAAAGCGCGCAAGCCGCGATGTAGAGTAACCTCAGCCACGGTGTACCGGCGTCAATGAAGACTGGCCGTAGGAGCCAGCATCGGCAGGGAAGCGCACAGATGAACGAGACATCCGGCAATAAACCACTGCTCAATCACTTTTCCGAACTCAATGCCGACATGTTGCATGCGGTGATGGAACTGGTCAGCGACGGTATCTGGGACTGGAATGCCAACACGGGGTTCGTGTACCGCAGCCCCGGCTGGTACATGATGCTTGGCTACCCCCGCCATTCTCTGGAGAACAGCGTGTTCACCTGGGAGAATGTGATCCACCCCGAAGATTATCCACGCGTAATGGCCGTTTTTGATGACTACATCAGCCAACGCGCGCCCTACTACCAGGCCGAGTATCGGTGCCGCAAGGCCGACGGCTCTTACCTGTGGATCGAAGACCGTGGCTACGTCATTGCACGTAACCCCGACAATTCCGTGGCGCGCATGGTCGGCGCCCACCGCGATATCCATACGCGCAAAATTTCTATCGAACAGCTGCAAAAGCGCAACCAGTCGTTGGAAGCGCTGGTGGCCGAACGCACCCTTGAGTTGTCACGGGTTAATCAGCAACTGCAATTGCAGTTGGACGAGAACCGCTCCCTGGCCGAACAGGACGCCCTGACGCGCACCGCTAATCGTTATCGCCTGGAGAAGGTGCTGCTGGAGGCGTGCGACCGTGCCGAGCGCTTCCGCGTACCGCTGGCCTTGGTGGCCATGGATATCGATGACTTCAAGCCGATCAACGACAAACATGGTCATGGCATCGGCGACCAGACCCTGGTGAGCGTGGTAGACAGCCTGGAAACCTGTATGCGCCAAGGCGACTTGCTCGCACGCTGGGGCGGCGATGAGTTTATGGTGGTTCTGCCCAAAAGCACCTTGGATACCGCCAGGCAATTGGCCGAACGTATCCGTCAGGCCATCGCCGAGATGCCCGCCGTAGGCGACTTCAAAGTTACCCTGAGCCTGGGCATAGTGGAGCGGCGGATGGGCGAAACGCCCGCCGCCCTGATGGCACGTGCGGATCAGGCACTGTATCGGTCCAAGGCGGCGGGCAAGGATGTGGTCTCGGAATGATGTGGGAGCTGGCTTGTCTGCGATGGCGGGCTTTTGGTGGTGTACATATCTGTTGCTGCGGTAACGGCTACTTAGGGTTCCGCTCTTACAGCCATCCCTTTCAAGGTCTTTGATAAAATGCCCCAAAACTCTAGTCAAGGTGACGAAAGCAATGTGGGCAGAAGTTCTAGCGCGGTTTGAGAAAAAAGTACCGGCCAGTGTCATGACCAAAGTGAT
>NZ_CBFHAZ010000110.1:0-21255 GCF_965653655.1 Pseudomonas onubensis
AGTCAACATATCGTCAACTGGCACACCGCTTTCGCGAGCAAGCCCGCTCCCACATGAACCGCTTTCCACATTTGGAATTGCGGCGTTACCGGTAAAACACCCGATACCCCACCTGCCCCACCGCCTCATTGATCAACTGCCCGCTGCGCCACACCGATACAAACTCCGGCATCCAGCCGCCCAGTGGCCGCGCATTGTCTACGCCCAAAAAGCCCACCGGCCCCGGCACCACGGTAAAGCCAGCCTTCTCGAAGCTCCATACCGCACGCGGCATATGCCAGGCCTGTGTCACCACCACCACGCGCTTGATACCCTGCGGCAACAGGATCTCGGCGCTCATCTGCGCGTTTTCCCAGGTGGTGCGGCTGCGCTCTTCTTTCCAGCGCACCGTGACGCCAAAGTCATCCTGCATCGACACGGCCATCAACTCGGCCTCGCTGGGCGGCGTGCCGTAATGCAAGCCGCCACTGGTCAGCACTGGCAAGCCAGAGGCCTTGGCCAGTCGCGCGGCATAACGCTGGCGCTCAAGCCCTGTACCAGTGGGTTGATCGGAGCCCCACGCGGGGTCGCCGCGTTCGCGCCCGGAACCCAGCACCACAATCGCATCGGCGCGCTGGGCCAGGGTTGCCCATTCTTCGCGGGCCAACGGTGGCTCGGTTTCCAGGGCATGCGCGCCCCATTGCACCATCACTGGCAGGCTGATCAACCACAAACCGCCCAACCCCACGGCAAAGCAGCACCCGGCCAGGCGCGGGCGACTTTTACGCAACCACCAGGCAACCGCCAGCAGCAGCAAAAAAATGCCGGGCGGCAAAAGCAATTGTTTAATGAAATAACGAAAAGGCATCGGGCATCTCCAAAGATGCCCGAAGCCTAGATGCAGCGGGGTTCAGCGACAACCTTTACCAACCTGTTTCGAGACGACTCAAAGGAAAACGCGGTGCTCCACGTTTACCGTACGGCCCGACGTTTATCGGGACCGCGACCAGCAGACACATCTTTCAGCCAGATCACCTTGGCCGAACGCAAAGGCTCTTGGGCGGGCGGGGCAGCCCGTTCCTGAGAGGCACGGTGGTGATTCAACTCCAGGTAGCACTTGATCAATTCAAGCTCGGCCTGGCTCAAGCCTCGCAACTCCAGCTCCAGAGGCCGTTCATCACGCAATCGGCCTGCGGTTCTTGCGGCATCCAATGCCCGACCCAAACGGTCGATCAGTCCTTCATACAATTGCGGTTTCATTAAAGTTCGCTGCGATTCAACCATCCCCTCACCTCATTGAAGATAAGACTCACTCCCCAATAAACAGCGTAGTCCCCGTGGCTGCGCCTGCCTGGCGCCGCGACAGACGGCCCTCGCCGCGCAATCAGGGTTTCCCTCGATAGAGTGGGGTCATGTATGCTACGGCGCTTCCTGTAACTCCACTTCCCGCAGGGTTTGGGCACGGACGCGCCGCTTTTTGGTGTCGATCAACCTGAATGTTGTACCGAAGAGGATTAGGCCACCCCTATTCAGTTCAAAAGTAGCCATGCACGAACAATATCAGCCCCGTGAAATAGAAAATGCCGCCCAAACCTTCTGGGACGAGCAAAAGTCCTTTGAAGTCAGTGAACAGCCAGGCAAGGAGACTTACTACTGCCTATCGATGTTCCCTTACCCCAGCGGCAAGCTACACATGGGGCACGTGCGTAACTACACCATCGGCGACGTGATTTCCCGCTACCAGCGCATGCTCGGCAAAAATGTCCTGCAACCTATGGGTTGGGACGCCTTCGGCATGCCGGCGGAAAACGCCGCGATGAAAAACAACGTGGCGCCCGCCAAGTGGACCTACGAAAACATCGCCTACATGAAGACCCAGCTGCGCAGCCTGGGCCTGGCGGTGGACTGGTCCCGTGAAGTGACCACCTGCAAGCCCGATTACTACCGGTGGGAACAGTGGCTGTTCACGCGCCTGTTCGAAAAAGGCGTGATCTACCGTAAAAACGGCACCGTGAACTGGGACCCGATTGACCAGACCGTACTGGCCAACGAGCAGGTGATCGACGGTCGCGGCTGGCGTTCCGGCGCGGTGATCGAAAAGCGCCAGATCCCGATGTACTACTTCAAGATCACGGCCTACGCCGATGAACTCTTGTCGAGCCTCGACGACATGCCGGGCTGGCCTGAACAGGTCAAGACCATGCAGCGCAACTGGATCGGCAAATCCAAAGGCATGGAAGTGCAGTTCCCGTACAACGTCGATTCGATCGGCGAAGCCGGCGCACTCAAAGTCTTCACCACCCGCCCCGATACCCTGATGGGCGCGACTTACGTCGCCGTGGCCGCCGAGCACGCGCTGGCTACCCAGGCCGCACAGAACAACCCTGAGCTGCAAGCGTTCATCGCCGAATGCAAAGGCGGCAGCGTGGCCGAAGCCGACGTTGCTACCCAAGAGAAAAAAGGCCTGCCAACCGGCCTGTTTGTCGAGCACCCACTGACCGGCGAAAAACTGCCGGTATGGGTCGCCAACTACGTGCTGATGCACTACGGCGATGGCGCAGTAATGGCTGTGCCGGCCCATGACGAGCGCGATTTCGAGTTCGCCACCAAGTACAGCCTGCCGATCAAATCGGTCGTGCGTACCAGCTCGGGCGATACCAACCCGGCCCCGTGGCAAGACGCCTACGGCGAGCACGGCGAACTGATCAACTCCGGTGAGTTCGACGGCCTGGACTTCCAGGGTGCCTTCGACGCCATCGAAGTTGCCTTGATCAAGAAAAACCTCGGTGCCTCGCGCACTCAGTTCCGCCTGCGCGACTGGGGCATCAGCCGCCAGCGCTACTGGGGCTGCCCGATCCCGATCATCCACTGCGAAACCTGCGGTGACGTGCCGGTGCCGGAAGACCAATTGCCGGTGGTGCTGCCCGAAGACGTGGTGCCGGATGGCGCCGGTTCGCCATTGGCGCGCATGCCCGAGTTCTACGAGTGCACGTGCCCTAAATGCGGCGCGCCTGCCAAGCGTGAAACCGACACCATGGACACCTTCGTCGAGTCCTCGTGGTACTACGCCCGCTACGCGTCGCCACATTATGAAGGCGGCCTGGTAGAAAAATCCGCAGCCGACCACTGGTTGCCGGTGGATCAATACATCGGCGGCATCGAACACGCGATTCTTCACCTGCTTTATGCGCGCTTCTTCCACAAGCTGATGCGCGACGAAGGCCTGGTGAGCTCCGATGAGCCGTTCAAGAACCTGCTGACCCAAGGCATGGTGATCGCCGAGACTTACTATCGCCGCGAAGCCAATGGCGCCTACACCTGGTTCAACCCGGCGGACGTCGAGCTTGAGCGTGACAGCAAAGCCAAGGTGATCAGCGCCAAGCTGAAATCCGACGGCCTGCCGGTGGAAATCGGTGGCACCGAGAAAATGGCCAAGTCCAAGAACAACGGCGTCGACCCACAGTCGATGATCGATCAGTTCGGCGCCGACACTTGCCGTCTGTTCATGATGTTCGCCTCGCCGCCCGACATGAGCGCCGAATGGTCCGACTCCGGGGTTGAAGGCTCGCACCGCTTCCTCAAGCGCGTCTGGCGCCTGGCGCACGCCCATGTCAGCCTGGGCCTGCCCGGCAAGCTGGACGTGGCGTCGTTGAGCGATGAGCAAAAAGCCATTCGCCGCAGCACCCACCTGGCCATCCGCCAGGCCAGCCAGGACGTGGGCCAGAACCACAAGTTCAACACCGCCATCGCCCAGGTGATGACGCTGATGAACGTGCTGGAAAAAGCCCCGCAAGCCACCGAACAGGACCGCGCGCTGGTACAGGAAGGCCTGGAAGCCGTGGTGTTGCTGCTGGCACCCATCACGCCGCACATCAGCCATGAACTGTGGAGCCGCCTGGGCCACAGCGATGCGGTCATCGATGCCCGCTGGCCGGTGCAGGATGACAGCGCACTGGTACAAGACACATTGCAACTGGTTATCCAGGTTAACGGTAAACTGCGTGGCCAGATCGACATGCCGGCCAGCGCCAGCCGTGAAGACGTGGAAGCCGCAGCGCGCATCAACGAAAACGTGCTGCGCTTTACCGAAGGCCTGACGATCCGCAAAGTGATCGTAGTGCCGGGCAAACTGGTTAACATCGTCGCCAGCTAATCGGATCGGGCGCAGGGCTTGAGCCCTGCGCCGAACTAAACCTTTAAGGCCTCGATAAGGCCCACATGGTTTCAAGGGGAGCAACAAAATGATCAAACGCAATTTGCTGGTGATGGGCCTTGCTGTGCTGCTGAGCGCTTGCGGCTTCCAGCTGCGTGGCACCACCACCAATGAACTGAGCATCAAGGAACTGGACGTCAACGCGCGCAACGCTTACGGCGAGACCGTGACCCAGCTGCGCCAGACCCTGGAAAGCAGCGGTGTGCGCGTCGGCTCCGGCGCAACCTACAAACTGAACCTGGTGGACGAGAAAGAAACCCAGCGTAACCTCAGCTACGCCAGTGCCGGCCGTGCGTCGGACATTGAGCTGAACACCCTGGTCGTCTATGAACTGCAAGGCCGCGATCACCTGCCCCTGATGGGTGACAAGGTTGAAGTGCAGAAAGTCGTGAGCCACGACGGTAACAACCTGGTGGGCTCGGACTCGGAGATCATCCAGGTTCGCAAGGAAATGCGTCGTGAGCTGATCCAGCGCCTGATGATTCGTCTGCAACAGCTGACGCCAGAGAAACTGGCCGCCTTGCAACTGACCGCCGACAACAAGGCCAAGGCTGACGCCGACGCCCTGAAAGCTGCGCAGGAATACGAAGACAACACGCCGAAACAATCGCCTGCCGAAGTCCCTGTCGAGTAAGCCAGACGGGGCGCCCCTGGCGCCCCGTTTGCCCCGCCTATGAAACTTGCCCCCGCCCAACTCGCCAAACACCTGCAAGGTGGCCTCGCGCCTGTCTACATTGTCAGCGGTGATGACCCGCTGCTGTGCCAGGAAGCGGCAGACGCGATTCGCACCGCCGCACGCCAGCAAGGTTTCGATGAACGCCAGGTGTTCAGCGCCGACGCCAGTTTCGACTGGGGCACGCTGCTGCAAGCCGGTGCGAGCATGTCGTTGTTCGCCGAAAAACGCCTGCTGGAACTGCGCCTGCCTTCGGGCAAGCCGGGTGACAAAGGCGCGGCGGCGTTGATGGAATACTGCTCGCGACCGGCTGAGGACACGGTGCTGCTGATCAGCTTGCCCAAGCTCGATGGCAGCGCGCAGAAAAACAAGTGGGGCAAGGCGCTGGTAGAAGGCCTGCAAACCCAGTTCATCCAGATCTGGCCAGTGGACAGTAACCAGTTGCCGCAGTGGATACGTCAGCGCCTGTCCCAATCAGGGTTGTCGGCAACGCAAGATGCCGTCGAGCTGATCGCCGCCCGGGTCGAGGGCAACCTGCTTGCCGCCGCCCAGGAAATCGAAAAGCTCAAGCTGATGGCCGAGGACGGACAGATCACCGTCGAAACAGTCCAGGGCGCAGTCGCTGATAGCGCGCGCTTTGATGTGTTCGGCTTGGTGGATGCGATTCTCAACGGCGAACCCGCCCACGCCCTGCGCATGCTCGAAGGCTTGCGCGGCGAAGGCGTGGAACCCCCGGTGATTCTGT
This sequence comes from Pseudomonas onubensis, assembly GCF_965653655.1. Lineage (NCBI taxonomy): Bacteria > Pseudomonadati > Pseudomonadota > Gammaproteobacteria > Pseudomonadales > Pseudomonadaceae > Pseudomonas > Pseudomonas onubensis. The sequence continues at coordinate 5,611 of NZ_CBFHAZ010000110.1, forward strand.
GGGCGCTGGCTCGAGAGCTGCGGGTGCTGGCCAATATTGCCCTGCAATACAGCCAAGGCACGCCGCTGGACAAATGCTTCAGCCAGGCCAGGCCGCCGGTGTGGGACAAGCGCAAACCCCTGATGAGCAAAGCCCTGCAACGCCACTCGGCGCAACGCTGGGCGCAGCTGTTGCTGGAAGCGCAGCGCATCGACGCGCAGATCAAAGGCCAGGCGGCCGGTTCGCCGTGGATGAGCCTGAGCCGTTTGTCACTGTTGATGTCCGGCCAACGCCTGACACTCCCCGCCGAATAACCCCCTCTCTCGTAATCACCACAGTCCCAATGTGGGAGCGGGCTTGCTCGCGAATGCGGTGTATCAGTCAACAAACTCAGTGACTGACACAACCCATTCGCGAGCAAGCCCGCTCCCACATTTAGATCCCGTTTACACTTCTTGAAACTCGCTGGGCTTTACAGCCGAGCCACTTCGGCAGATGATTTGCAGCGCTGCAACCCACCTCAAGCCCCCACCTTAAGAGAGTACCGACCATGAGCAAAAAGCCATCCAAGCATGGCCCCAACAAGGCCAAATCCATCATCGCCCAGCCACTGTTCCGCAGCCGTCAGGAACGCGCCGGCAAGGGCAAAGGCAGCTACCGCCGCGAAGCCTTCCAGTCTAATAGCTGGGAGGCTTCTTACTTTCTGGCTGCCTGAAGGCAAGTGCCCCTCCGGCATGATAAGGTCGGTACTTGATTTGTAATCCCTGGACCTGTGCATGCCCTCTAGCCTTTCCCGTCGTTGGCACCTTCGCCAACTGATCGCTGCCTCCAGCCTCATTCTGCTTGTCGCCTGCGCCGAGAAACCCACCGCCGCGGACGCGCAACCCCTGCCAAAACTCCAGACTGTGCCGGCCGTCGCGCCTGCCGTGGTCCCCCCTTTGGCCGTGGACAATCTTGATATCCAACCGACCCAGACTTTTGCCGAATGGCAGGCTGGCTTTCGTGCGCAAGCCTTAAACGCAGGCATTACGCCCGCCGTTTTTGATACCGCCTTTGCCGGCGTGACACCCGACATGGCGGTGATTCGTGCTGACCGCAGCCAGCCGGAGTTTTCCCGCCCAGTATGGGAATACCTCGACGGCGCCCTGTCGCCGGTACGCGTGCGTAATGGCCAAGCGTTGCTGATCAAATACGCCGATATCCTGCAGCGCATCGAAGAGCGTTATGGCGTTGATCGCCAGGCACTGGTTTCGGTGTGGGGCATGGAAAGCAACTTTGGCCAGTTCCAGGGCAATAATTCGGTGATCCGCTCCCTGGCAACCCTGGCCTATGAAGGCCGCCGCCCGGCATTCGCCCAGGCGCAACTGCTGGCGGCGCTGCAGATCATCCAGCATGGCGATATCTCTGCCGACCAGATGAAAGGCTCGTGGGCCGGGGCCATGGGCCAGACCCAGTTCATCCCGACCACCTACAACACCCACGCCGTGGATTTCGATGGCGACGGTCGCCGCGATATCTGGAACAGCCCGGGCGACGCCCTGGCCTCCACTGCGCACTACCTGCAAAGCTCCGGCTGGCAACGCGGCCAGCCATGGGGCTTTGAGGTGAAACAACTGCCGGCTAACTTCGATTACGCCCTGGCCGACGGCGGCATACGCAAGACCGTTGGCGAGTGGATGAACCTCGGCATCCAGCTGCCACCTGGCGCAAGCATGCCGCCGAACGTCGAGCACCTGTCCGCCGCCCTGCTGTTGCCGGCCGGCTACCGTGGGCCGGCTTTCCTGGTGCTGGATAACTTCCGCGCGATCCTCAAGTACAACAACTCATCGTCGTACGCGCTGGCCGTGGGCCTGCTGTCGGAGCGGTTTGGTGGCGGCGGAGTGATTCGTGGCGACTGGCCCAAGGATGAACTGCCGTTGAGTCGCTCACAGCGTATTGATTTGCAGACGGTGCTGAGTGCCAAGGGCTATGACGCGGGCAACCCGGACGGGATTATCGGCGCCAACACGCGCAAGGCGATTCGGGCGGCGCAGCAGTCGTTGGGTTGGCCTGCGGATGGGTTTGCGACGGTGAAGCTGCTGGAGTCGTTGCAGAGCCGCTGAGGACACGATCGTTCCCACGCTCTGCGTGGGAATGCCGCCTTGGACGCTCTGCGTCTGCTCTTGAGGGGGTGACGCGGAGCGTCACGGGATGCATTCCCACGCAGAGCGTGGGAACGATCGACGCTCAGGGCTTGAACACTACATCCTGCTCCAACACCAACTGCTGCTCCCCCGCATCCAGGCGCACCAGCGCGCCCATCGGCAGCGTCAGGTTCGGATCGCAGTGCCCGCTGCGCCAGCCGGACAGCACCGGAATGCACAGCGGCTCGAAGGTCTGCTTGAGCAGCCGCTCCAATGCCGCCTTGTCCACACCCGAGACATCCCCGACCAGCACGCCAGCCACTTGGGCCAGCTTGCCCGCCAGACGCAAGTGCGTGAGCAGCCGGTCAATTCGGTAGAGTGGCTCGTTGACGTCTTCGATAAACAGAATGATGCCTTCGGCGTCGATCTCAAACGCCGTGCCCATCACCGCTGCAATCATCGACAGGTTGCCGCCGAGCAAACGCCCGCAGGCGACACCCGGCTCAATCGTGGTCAGTGGGTAAGCAACCGGGTGTGCCAGCACGCTGCACTCGCTCAGCTGCCCGCGCAGCATGCTGAACAACGATGACTCGGTGGGCTGCTGTTTGTCACCGAGCAGGTCGGCGTTGAGCATCGGCCCGTGAAAGGTCACAAAACCTGCGTAGCGGTTGATGGCCAGGTGCAACGCGGTGATGTCGCTGTAGCCCACGAACGGCTTGGGGTTGGCTGCAATCAGGTCGAAATTGAGCTGATCCAGCAGGCGCGGTGTGCCGTAGCCGCCACGCAGGCAGAAGATGGCATCGATTTCGGGGTCGGCAAACGCGGCATGCAGGTCGCGCAGGCGCACTTCATCGCTGCCGGCCAGGTAGCCGTCGCGTTCATACACACCGGGGAATATGCGCAGCTCATGGCCACGGGCGCGCATCCACTGGCCGGCTTTCTCCACATCCAGTGCGGCAGGGCCGGCGGGGGCGATCAGGCCAATGACGCCTTCGGGGCGCAGGGCGGGTACAGCGGCAGTCATCCACGATTCTCCCTATATGACGCGGAACGAAATGTGGGAGCGGGCTTGCTCGCGAAGGCAGAGTGCCAGCCAACACATCAGTCGACTAAAACACCGCTTTCGCGAGCAAGCCCGCTCCCACATTGGATTGCGGCGTTGCGTAAATCTGTATCAGGAAACCAGGCTTGCCTTGACCAGCTTGGCTTGTTCATCAGCGTGGTACGAGGAACGTACCAGCGGGCCGGAGGCCACGTTCTTGAAGCCCATCTTGTAACCTTCCTCGGCGAACCAGGCGAAAGTATCCGGGTGCACAAAACGCTGCACCGGCAAGTGGCTGCGCGACGGTTGCAGGTACTGGCCCAGGGTCAGCATGTCGATGTCGTGTTCGCGCATGCGCTTCATGACTTCGATGACTTCTTCGTCGGTCTCGCCCAAGCCCAGCATCAGGCCGGATTTGGTCGGGATGTGCGGCATCATCTGCTTGAATTTTTGCAGCAGGGTCAGCGACCACTGGTAGTCCGAACCCGGACGCGCAGCCTTGTACAGGCGTGGCACGGTTTCCAGGTTGTGGTTGAACACATCCGGTGGCTCGGCTGCGGTGATTTCCAGCGCAACGTCCATGCGGCCACGGTAATCCGGCACCAGGGTTTCGAGCATCACGTTCGGCGACAGCTTGCGGATCTCGCGGATGCAGTCGGCAAAGTGCTGGGCACCGCCGTCGCGCAGGTCATCGCGGTCTACGGAAGTAATCACCACGTACTTGAGTTTCAGGTCGGCAATGGCAATCGCCAGGCTTTCCGGCTCATTGACGTCCAGTGGCTTCGGCCGGCCGTGGCCAACGTCGCAGAACGGGCAACGACGGGTGCAGATGTCACCCATGATCATGAAGGTGGCGGTGCCGCCGGAGAAGCATTCGCCCAGGTTCGGGCAGGAGGCTTCTTCGCACACGCTGTGCAGTTTGTGTTTGCGCAGCAGCGCCTTGATGCGGTCGACTTCCGGCGAAACCGGGATGCGCACGCGGATCCAGTCAGGCTTTTTCGGCAGTTCGGTGGTCGGGATGATTTTCACCGGGATGCGTGCAACCTTCTCGGCGCCGCGCAGCTTGACGCCGGCTTCGACCTTGGCACGCGGGGCCGGGGCCGGACGCTCGGTGATGTCCAGCGTCGGGATCATGGTTTGCACTGCATCAGTAGTCATAATCAGTCGATTCCGCCCGTAAGGGTCGTCTGCTCAGCATAGTCGAGGTGTTTGACGAGCTGCGCACGCAGCCGGGCACTTACCTCGGCAAATTTAATCGGTGTGGCGTGCTCGCTCAGTTGCGTCATCGCCAGCCCGGCGTAACCGCACGGGTTGATGCGCCGAAACGGCGCCAGGTCCATGTCCACATTCAGGGCCAGGCCATGAAAGGAACAACCGTGGCGAATGCGCAAACCGAGGGAGGCGATTTTCGCGCCGTCCACGTATACACCGGGTGCATCGGGCTTGGCCGCGGCGGTGACGCCGTAACTGGCCAACAGCTCGATCAGGCAAGCCTCCATGCGGCTCACCAGGTCACGCACGCCAAAACCCAGCTTGCGCACGTCCAGCAGCAAATAAGCCACCAGCTGACCAGGGCCATGGTAAGTCACTTGGCCACCTCGGTCGACCTGCACCACCGGAATATCACCCGGCAGCAGCAGGTGCTCAGCCTTGCCGGCCTGGCCCTGGGTGAAGACCGGCGGGTGCTCCACCAGCCAGATTTCATCCGGGGCCGAGGTGCCGCGCTCGTTGGTAAAGCGCTGCATGGCATGCCAGACCGGCTCGTAGGCCATCTGGCCGAGCTCGCGAAAGCCCAAAACCTGTGACATCACAACACCATGTGTACGAAGCCGGTGGCCCGCAGTTCACTATTGATGTCGTAGAGCTGGTCTTGACCGGTCGCAACGATGTGCAACTGGATCGTGGTGTATTTACCGTTGGAGCTCAAACGCTCGTCCACCCGGTTGTCGTTGATCGTCGCGTGTTTACGCACAATCTCGAGAATCTTGTCTTTGTTGCCTACACCGGTATCGCTGATCACCTTGACGGGATAGTCCACGTTGGGGAATTCGATCTTTGGCGCCTTTACTTCTACTTCTACTTCTTTATCGGTCATGGCAGAACAGCCTCGTAAGCGCTAAGCCGTGGCGACGGGCAAAGCCCCACGCTGGATCAACGCGGGGCTTTGCAGGTGCGCACAATCAGTTGAACAAGCCGTAGAAGAATAGACGGATGCTATCCCACACGCGGCGGAAGATACCACCTTCGTCAACGGCGTCCAGTGCGATCAGGTCGGCGCTGTGCACCACCTTGTCATCGAGCTTCACTTCGACTTTACCGATCACGTCACCCTTGGCGATTGGAGCAACCAATTGCGGGTTCATGGTCATGCTGGCAGCGAGCTTTTTCAGCTGGCCTTTAGGCATGGTCAGGGTCAGGTCATCGGCCAGGCCGGCCTTGACTTGATGGGTCGCGCCTTTCCATACCGGGGCTTGAGCCAGCTCAGCGCCCTTCTGGTAGAAGGTCTGGGTTTCGAAGAAGCGGAAGCCGTAAGTCAGCAGCTTTTGCGTCTCGGCCGCACGGGCCTGCTCGCTGTTAGTGCCGAATACCACGGCGATCAGGCGCTGGCCGTCACGTACAGCGGACGACACCATGCAGTAGCCGGCTTCTTCGGTGTGGCCGGTTTTCAGACCGTCGACGGTCTTGTCACGCCACAGCAGCAGGTTGCGGTTAGGCTGCTTGATGTTGTTCCAGAAGAATTCCTTCTGGGAGTAGATCGCGTAGTGCACCGGGTCGACACGGATGATGGCGCGAGCCAGCAAGGCCATGTCATGAGCCGACGAGTAGTGCTCCGGGTTCGGCAGGCCGGTCGGGTTCATGAAGTGGCTGTTGGACATGCCCAGGTCGCCGGCAGTCTTGTTCATCAGGTCGGCGAACGCGTCTTCGCTGCCGGCGATGTGCTCGGACAGGGCCACGCTGGCGTCGTTACCGGACTGGATGATGATGCCGTGCAGCAGGTCGCTCACAGTGACTTGCGAACCGACCTTGATGAACATCCGCGAACCGCCGGTGCGCCACGCGTTTTCGCTGACGGTAACCGGGTCATTTTCGCCGATCTGGCCGCGACGGATTTCCAGGGTCGCGATGTAGGCCGTCATCAGTTTGGTCAGGCTGGCCGGGGGCAGGCGCTGGTCACCGTTGTTCTCGACCAGCACGTTGCCGCTGGCGGCATCCATGAGGACCCAGGCCTTGGCGGCCAGTTGCGGGGAAGCTGGCACCATTTCAACCGCCCAGGCGGCCGGGGTGATGATCAGCGAAAGAAGCAGGCACGTGCGTTTGGCTAAGGTGGTGATGTTCATCCGTCTCTCGAAATTGCTTATGGAAACTTGCCCTCGCGGGCAAAACTATTCAGACAGCCCGCTGCCAGACTGTCGCGTGTTCGGTTGCCCGCTCACCCCTTGCCCCTGGGTTTTTATTGTTCACGAGCCAACAACCTGGGTTCAGGCGAACCTGAACCATCAATCCTTTTACTTATTCAGCCGTGACCACGCTGGGTTGCCCCAGGTTGGCCAGGCGCACACTGTTCTGTACTTGCGCCACTTCACTTGGCGAACCAATCGGTCCCATGCGCACACGGTGCAGGGTTTGCTGGTTACGCACGATGGAGCTGATAAATACGGGCGCGCTGACCATGCCGCTGAGCTTGGACCTTAACAGTTCTGCCGCATCCGGGTTGGCGAAAGCGCCGACCTGCAGGTACTGGCCACCGACTGTAGATGCGCCTGGCGCTGCATGCGGCACCACCACCGTATCCGGTGCGTGCTGCGCCGGTGGTGGCGTCCACTGCTCGATCTTGCCGGTCGAGGCGGTCACTTGCGGTTGCGGGGTTTGCGGCTCGTTGAGCATCAAGGGTGCCGGTTTGCCACGCTGAGCCCAGTACTGCGCGGGGTCGATACCTTCGACTTTCACGCGCGCGGTGCCGGTTTCGGCATAACCGAGTTTCTTCGCGGCGGCGTAGGACAAGTCGATGATCCGGTCCGAATAGAACGGCCCACGGTCGTTGACCCGCAGGATCACCGTGCGGTTGTTGTCCAGGTTGGTCACGCGTACATAACTGGGCAGCGGCAAGGTCTTGTGGGCCGCGCTCATGCCGTACAGGTCATACACTTCGCCGTTGGCGGTGTTCTGGCCATGGAACTTGGTGCCATACCAGGACGCCGTGCCTGTTTGCGAGTAGGTCCTGGATTCCTGCAGCGGGAAGTAATTCTTGCCCAGCACGGTATACGGGTTGGCTTTGTAAGGCCCGGTGTGCAGGGTCGGCGTGGCGTCCGGGATCTTCGATACGTCGACATCCCACCACGGCGCGCCGTCTTTGTGCGCGCGGTTGATGTCCAGGCCCGGCTGGGCGCGGACGATAGCACCACCCTTCTGCGCCGGGGCGCGAGTTGGGGTGGAGGAGCAACTGACAACCAGCAAGGACAACGCGGCGAACGCCACCAGCTTGAGCGGTTTTTGGAACGGCGATACCCGCATTACTTGTTGCCCCGTGCTTGGACCAGCATGTCTGACAGCTGATGCACGGCCATGGCGTACATCACACTGCGGTTATAACGCGTGATTGCGTAAAAATTCTTCAGGCCCATCCAGTATTCCGGGCCGTTTGCGCCTTCCAGGCGGAACGCCGTCACCGGCATATCATCGCGTGGCGCATTCTGACTCGACCAGCCCAGCGCTCGCAACTCCCCGACGGTCTTGACCGGCTCGATTCCCTGGGTCAAACCTTCGTCGGCGCGATCGCCCGTGACATCAGCGCGGATCACCACCGGTTCGCCGGCCACCCAGCCATGGCGCTTGAAGTAGCTGGCCACGCTGCCGATGGCATCGTCCGGGTTGCTCCAGATATTGATGTGGCCGTCGCCGTCGAAATCCACCGCGTATGCCCGGAAACTGCTCGGCATAAACTGCGGCAGCCCCATCGCACCGGCGTAGGAGCCCTTGAGGGTCAACGGGTCGACCTGTTCTTCGCGGGCCAGCAGCAGGAATTCACGCAGCTCCTTGCGGAAAAACTCGGCACGCGGTGGGTAATCGAAGCCCAGGGTCGACAAGGCGTCGATCACCCGGTAGCTGCCGGTGTTGCGCCCGTAAAAGGTTTCGATGCCGATGATGGCGACGATCACCTGGGCCGGCACGCCGTATTCCTGCTCGGCGCGCGCCAGCACCGCTTCGTGCTGACGCCAGAAGTCCACGCCCCGCGCCACACGGGCGTCGGTGAGGAACATCGGGCGGTAGTCTTTCCACTGTTTGACGCGCTCGGCGGGACGCGAGATCGCGTCGAGGATCGCCTGCTTGCGCTGGGCTTCACGGAACACGCCCATCAGTTGTTCACCGGCGAAACCGTAGTCGCGGGTCATTTCACCGACAAATTCGGCGACCTGGGGTGAACCATCGTAGTCACCGGCCTGCACCTCTTGCGTCGCGCCCAGCAGCCCAATCAGGCCCATCCAGGACGCGTGCCGAGTGGCCCAGCCGCGCATTACTTGCATTGACATCTTCACCTTATTCAAACCTGCGCGATCCACTTGCGATGCGTGTGAATCGACATCAAAACCCCAAACGCTGACATCAATGTCACCAGCGAAGTTCCGCCGTAGCTAATGAACGGCAACGGCACCCCAACCACCGGCAACAGGCCACTGACCATACCGATGTTGACGAAAACGTAAACAAAAAAAGTCATGGTCAGGCTGCCGGCGAGCAATTTGCCGAACAACGTCTGCGCCTGGGCGGTAATCACCAGGCCGCGACCAATCAACAACACATAGATCAACAACAGGGCGCAAATGCCCACCAGGCCGAACTCTTCGCCCAATACCGCAATAATGAAGTCGGTGTGGCTCTCGGGCAAAAAGTCAAGATGCGACTGCGTGCCCAGCAACCAGCCCTTACCAAATACGCCACCGGAACCGATGGCCGCCTTGGACTGGATAATGTTCCAGCCAGTGCCCAGCGGGTCGCTTTCCGGGTCAAGGAAGGTCAGGATCCGCTGCTTCTGGTAGTCGTGCATAAAGAAGAACCACATCGCCACGGCCACCGGGATGGCGGCGGCCAGCACGCTGAGGATCCAGCGCCAGCGAAGGCCACCCATAAACAGCACGAACGCGCCGCCCGCGAGGATCAACAGCGAGGTGCCGAGGTCGGGCTGGCGCACGATCAGGATAAACGGCACGCCGATCAGGATCAGGCTCACCCCCACATGTTTGAGTTGCGGCGGCAAGGTGCGCTTGGACAGGTACCAGGCGATGGTCGCCGGCATCAGGATCTTGAGGAATTCCGAGGGCTGGAAGCGAATCACCCCGGGAATATTGATCCAGCGCGTCGCGCCCATGGCGTTGTGGCCCATGACGTCCACCACCACCAGCAGCAATACGCCGACGACATACCCCAAGGGCACCCAGCGCGCCATGAAGCGTGGTTCCAACTGGGCGATCACCACCATCGACAGCAGGCCCAGGCCGAACGACGACGCCTGCTTGATCAGCAAGTCCCAGTTCTTGCCGCTGGCCGAATACAGCACGAACAGGCTGCCGGCCGCCAAGGTCAGCAGCAGGATCAACAGCGGGCCATCAATGTGCATGCGTTGCAGCAACGTCGCACGGCGACGCATCACATCCTCGCTGGAGAGGATGCGGTCAAAATTACTCTTCACGGGCCGTAACCTCGGTGCTTGAAGGGGGGCCGCCATATTCGGATTTGAGCCGGCCGTCGTCGGCCAACAGCCAAGCGTCCATGATCTGACGCACCACCGGCGCCGCGACGCCGGAGCCGGACTCGCCATTCTCGACCATCACCGCCACCACGATTTTCGGGTCGTCGGCCGGCGCAAAGCCGACAAACAAGGCGTGGTCGCGGTGACGTTCCTGAACCTTGGAGCGGTCGTATTTCTCGCCCTGCTTGATCGCAACTACCTGGGCCGTACCGCTTTTGCCGGCAATGCGGTATTGCGCACCGGCTGCGGCCTTGCGCGCCGTGCCTCGGGCGCCGTGCATCACTTGCTGCATGCCGTGGTTGACCTTGGCCCAGTCGGACGGGTCACGCAGCACGATGTCGGGAATCGGGTTTTCATCCACAGGCTTCTGGCCTTCGATGGTCTTGGCCAGGTGCGGGCGGTTCCACACGCCTTTGTTGGCCACCAGCGCGGTGGCCTGGGCCAGTTGCAACGGCGTGGCCTGCATGTAGCCCTGGCCGATGCCGAGGATCAGGGTTTCGCCCGGGAACCATGCCTGGCGACGGGTTGCACGCTTCCACTCCCGCGATGGCATTAAGCCAGGGGATTCTTCGAACATATCCAGGGAGACTTTCTGACCGAGGCCGAACTTGCCCATATAGGCAGACAGCCGATCAATCCCCAGCTTGTGGGCCAGGTCATAAAAATAGGTGTCGTTGGAGCGCATGATCGCGGTGTCCAGGTCGACATAGCCGTCACCGGTGCGGTTCCAGTTACGGTATTTGTGATCGTAGTTGGGCAACATGTAGTAGCCGGGGTCGTACACGCGGCTGGAGGCCGTGACCACGCCCGAATCCAGGCCGGCAATCGCCACCGCCGGTTTTATCGTCGAACCCGGCGGATACAGCCCGCGCAGTACGCGGTTGAACAACGGCCGGTCGATGGAATCACGCAGTTCGGCGTAGGCCTTGAAGCTGATACCGGTCACAAACAGGTTCGGGTCGAAACTCGGCTGGCTGACCATCGCGAGCACTTCGCCAGTGGCCGGGTTGAGCGCCACCACGGCGCCACGACGACCGCCCAGGGCCATCTCCGCTGCTTCCTGCAACTTGATGTCCAGACTCAGCACAATGTCTTTGCCGGGGATTGGGTCGGTGCGCTTGAGCACGCGCAGCACGCGGCCACGGGCGTTGGTTTCGACTTCTTCGTAACCCACCTGGCCGTGCAACTCCGGCTCATAGAAACGCTCGATGCCGGTTTTGCCAATATGGTGGGTGCCGCTGTAATTCACCGGATCGAGGCTTTTAAGCTCTTTCTCGTTGATGCGCCCCATGTAGCCCACGGAGTGCGCAAAGTGCGCGCCTTGCGGGTAATGCCGCACCAATTGCGCCACCACCTCTACGCCCGGCAGGCGGAACTGGTTCACCGCAATGCGCGCGATCTGTTCTTCATTGAGCTCGAACAGGATCGGCACCGGCTCGAATGGCCGTCGCCCCTGCCTCATGCGTTTTTCGAAGATCACGCGGTCTTCCGGCGTCAGTTGCAACACTTCCACGATCACATCGAGGATCTGCTGCCAGTCGCCGGAACGCTCGCGGGTCATGCTCAGGCTGAAGCTGGGCCGGTTGTCCGCCACCACTACGCCATTGCGGTCGAAAATCAGCCCACGGGTCGGCGGGATCGGCTGCACATGCACCCGGTTGTTTTCCGACAAGGTGGAGTGATAGTCGTACTGGATCACCTGCAGGTAATACAGCCGCGCAATCAGCACCGCGATCAGACCCACCACCAAAAAAGCGCCAAACACCACGCGTGCGCGTACCAGACGTGCGTCTTTCTCGTGGTCCTTGATGCGGATCGGCTGGGTCATCGGCAATGGCGCAGATTATTTGTGGTAAGGGTGCCCGGACAGAACTGTCCAGGCGCGATACAGCTGTTCACCGATCAGAATCCTTACCAACGGGTGCGGCAACGTGAGTGCCGACAGCGACCAGCGCTGGTCCGCCCGCGCGCAGACTTCCGGCGCCAGCCCTTCGGGGCCGCCGACCATGAAGTTGACGGTACGCGAGTCCAGGCGCCAGCGGTCCAGTTCCACCGCCAACTGCTCGGTGCTCCAGGGCTTGCCGTGCACCTCGAGGGTGACGATGCGCTCGTTGGGGCCGACCTTGGCCAGCATGGCTTCGCCTTCCTGACGGATAAAGCGCGCCACGTCGGCATTCTTGCCCCGGGTGTTGAGCGGTATTTCCACCAGCTCCAGCGACAGCTCAGCGGGCAGACGCTTGGCATACTCGTGCCAGCCTTCTTCCACCCACTTGGGCATGCGTGAACCGACAGCGATCAGACGCAGGCGCACAGCCGTTCCTTATTCCTGGTCTTTGTTGAGCTTGTCGAAGTGCGCGTGGCCCACTTCCGGGCTGTGGTGTTTGCCATCCGCCGCACGGCTCTGCTCGGCGCCTTTCCACAGACGCTCCAGGTCGTAGAACTGACGGGCGTTGCTGGTCATCATGTGAACGATCACGTCGTCCATGTCCAGCAGTACCCAGTCGCTGTCGCCCTTGCCTTCTTCACCCAGCGGCTTGACGCCTTGAGCTTTGACGGCTTCGCGAACCTTGTCGAGCATCGCGCCGATCTGGCGGTTGGAGGTACCGGTAGCAATGATCATGAAGTCGGTGATGCTTTGCTTGTCGCGCACGTCCAGCACCTGGATGTCCTGGGCTTTAACGTCTTCCAGGGCCGCCACGGCGACTTTTACCAGCTCTTCGCCAGCCAGCTCAGGGCCGGTGTGCGCTTCTACTGGCAGCGGGGCGCTTTTGAAAGTGCCTTTACGCTTAACTTTGCTTACGTCTTTGTTCGTCATATAAAACTCGTTTTGCTCGTATGTTCGGGCGCTCGCTGCACGAATGTTCGTGCGATCAAGCGCGCCTTTTCAGTTCGACGCACGGTAAAGCCCGTGCGCATCGATGTAGGCCAGGACCGCGTCAGGCACCAGGAAACGTACCGACTTCCCGCTGGCCAGCAGTTGACGGATCTGGGTGGCGGACACCGCAAGCGGGGTCTGCCAGACGAATGCAATATTCCCGTTCGGCCCGGTCAGGGCCAAGGGGTCACTTACCGACCGCGCGGCCAGCAGGTTGCGCAAGGCATCCGGCGGTTCGCTGTCGGCATCCGGGCGTTGCAAAACCAGGATGTGGCAATGCTGGAGGAGTTCCTCCCAGCGATGCCAAGAGGGCAGGCCGCAAAATGCGTCCCAGCCCAAAAGCAGAAACAACTGGTCATCTGCGGCCAACTCGGCGCGCATCAGTTCCAGGGTGTCGACAGTGTAGGACGGTTTATCGCGTTTGAGTTCGCGGTCGTCCACCACCAGCGGCGGTATACCTTCTACAGCCAGGCGCACCATTTCCAGGCGTTGCTGCGCAGACACCTGCGGCATATCGCGATGGGGCGGGCGCGCATTGGGCATCACGCGCAACTCATCCAGCGCGAGGGCATCCGCGACTTCCAGGGCACTGCGCAAATGGCCGATGTGCACGGGGTCGAAGGTGCCGCCGAGCAGCCCGATGCGTTTACCCATCAAGTGCGCACATGACCATCGCCGAACACCACGTACTTCTCGCTGGTCAGGCCTTCCAGGCCAACCGGGCCGCGTGCGTGGAGCTTGTCGGTGGAAATGCCGATCTCCGCCCCCAGGCCATACTCGAAGCCATCGGCAAAACGCGTTGAGGCGTTGATCATCACCGAGGCGGAATCCACTTCGGTGAGGAAACGCCGGGCATCGCTGAAATGCTCGGAAACAATAGCGTCGGTGTGCTTGGAGCCGTACTTATTGATGTGTTCGATGGCCTGGTCCAGGTCGTCGACGATGCGGATCGACAGGATCGGCGCCGTGTACTCGGTGTACCAGTCTTCTTCAGTCGCTTCGATCACGTCCGCGCCCAGCAGCGCACGGGTGCGTTCGCAGCCACGCAGTTCCACGCCCTTGTCACGGTAGATGGCAGCCAGCGGCGGCAGCACGCGCGCGGCAATGCCGGCGTGTACCAGCAGGGTTTCCATGGTGTTGCACGGGGCGTAGCGGTGGGTCTTGGCGTTGTCGGCGATGCGGATCGCCTTGTCGAGGTCGGCCGCGATGTCGATGTACACATGGCACACGCCGTCCAGGTGCTTGATGACCGGCACCTTGGCATCACGGCTGACGCGTTCGATCAGGCTCTTGCCACCACGCGGCACGATCACGTCGACGAATTCCGGCATGGTGATCAACGCGCCCACGGCGGCGCGGTCGGTGGTTTCCACCACCTGCACCACTTCAGCCGGCAACTCGGCCACGGCCAGGCCTTGCTGGATGCACACAGCAATGGCGCGGTTGGAATGAATGGCCTCGGAACCGCCACGCAGGATGGTGGCGTTGCCCGACTTGAGGCACAGGCTCGCGGCGTCGATGGTCACGTTCGGGCGCGACTCATAGATGATGCCGATCACGCCCAGGGGCACGCGCATCTTGCCCACCTGAATGCCGGACGGCAGGTAGCGCATATCGCGGATTTCACCGATGGGGTCAGGCAGCTTGGCCACCTGACGCAGGCCTTCGATCATGTCGTCGATACGTGCCGGGGTCAGCGCCAGGCGGTCCAGCAGGGCCGGTTCCAGGCCATTGGCACGGCCGTTGGCCAGGTCCAGTTCGTTGGCGGCGGCCAACTCGGAGCGCGAAGCATCCAGAGCATCGGCGGCAGCCAGCAGGGCACGGTTCTTCTGCGCAGTGCTCGCACGGGCGATCAACCGCGAGGCCTGCCGGGCAGCGCGACCCAGGCGGGTCATGTAGTCAAGAACGGACTCAGTCATGGTCAGGGAGTCTTGGCAAAGAGGAAAGCGGCAGATTATAGCTGTGACGCCGCCCGACTGACAGCGGTGAGGGGCGGATGGTCGAAATGAACTGTAAAAACTTGGGGTTCAGCGGTAATTAAGGTGGGAGTTGTTATTATTCGGTCACATTTAGCCGTATTAACCCTTACCACCATGTCCAGTTTTGCCCCCCAACTGCCCGCCAGCGCCCTGCCCGACAGCTTCTTCGACCGTGACGCGCAACTACTTGCGCGCGAATTGCTCGGCAAAGTCATCCGCCACCGCGTCGGTGAAACCTGGCTTTCGGCGCGAATTATCGAAACCGAAGCCTATTACGTGGCCGAAAAAGGCAGCCATGCCTCACTCGGTTACACAGAAAAGCGTAAGGCTTTGTTTCTGGATGGTGGGCACATCTACATGTACTACGCCCGTGGCGGCGATTCACTGAACTTCAGCGCTCACGGCCCCGGCAATGCGGTGCTGATCAAATCGGCTTATCCGTGGGTCGATGAGGTGTCCGGCCCGGCGAGTCTGGCGCAGATGCTGCTCAACAACCCGGACGCCAATGGCCACCCACGCCCATCGCAAAAACTCTGCGCCGGCCAAACGCTGCTGTGCAAAGCCCTGGGCCTGAAAGTGCCGATGTGGGACGCCAAGCGCTTCGACCAGGAACTGCTGTTTGTTGAAGACGTGGGCCAAACCCCGACGCAGATCATCCAGACCACCCGCCTGGGCATCCCCAGTGGGCGCGATGAACACCTGATGTACCGCTTTGTGGATGCGGGTTATGCGCCGTATTGCACCCGGAACCCGCTGCGCCGGGGCCAGGTCGAAGGCCGTGATTATTTTTTGATTTGACTGAGAACATCAAGACCGGCAGCGCTGCAGATCCAATGTGGGAGCGGGCTTGCTCGCGAATGCGGTGTATCAGTGAAGGAACCGTAGCTGACACACCGCATTCG
>NZ_CBFHAZ010000111.1:0-21035 GCF_965653655.1 Pseudomonas onubensis
CGCGAATGCGGTGTGTCAGTGACAGATGAATTGACTGACCCACCGCCTTCGCGAGCAAGCCCGCTCCCACATTTAGACCCAGTTGCATCAGGTAGATAGGGTGTTGCTTTGCACTTGACCTGGCTCTTGCTTCAACCACTCAGGTCGGCTTTCAGGCCGCCGTGCTGTAGATCTTGATCTGAGACGCCCCGTTAACCACGATGGCCGAAGTGCGTGCATGCCGAGCCTAGGCGAGGCACCGAGTGGTGGGGCACAGACCTTTTGGTTACTTTTGGCTGGGCCGGCATTCCGGGCGTTTGCCAAAAGTGACCCGCTGTAAGAGCGGAACCACAGGCCGCCGTTACAAAAATAACGGATATGTACACCGAAAAACCGCTATCGCAGGCAAGCCAGTTCCCACACTGACCAGCTCCCACATTGATGTGTGGGAGCCTGCTCAATGCATCAGTTAATGCGCGGGCCACCGCCACCCGGCTGATGCGGCTGCGGTTTGTCCGGTGGCGCATCGCTGGGCAAATTCCTCGGCGGTGTGTTCGGGTCTTCGTAGTGCTTGTGCAAATCCCCATCCAGCCGATTACTCGACGAGCCACCTTTACCCGGCGTCTCCTCGAAGTGCTGCCATTCCGATTGCTGGAAGCGAAAGATACTGTCGTCGGTCGGCGTGTCGCGGCCGTGGTAGTGGTGGATTTCGTAGTGGGCGTACTCGACCTTTTCCGCCCAGTCGTTTTGCAATAAACCGTCGTTGGCCAAACCACGATACCAATCGTTTTCCGCATTGGTAGCCTTCTGCTTTTTGTTGTGGTCGACAAAGTAACCGATGATCCCACCCACCACCGCCAGCACCACGCCCACCAGGAACAACGGCCCGGTCAATGCCGCTGCCGTGCCTGCGCCGAACAGCGCCGCCGCACCGAGTACCCCGGCCGAGGCACCGAACGCGCCGCCGGCCACTTGCAGGCCGCCGGCCGCCTGGGCCAGCGGGTCTTTGCTGGCGACGCCGCTCTTGATCGCCAAGGCGCCGAGCACGATATCGGCAAAACCCCCGGCAATGTCCGTGGCCGGACCGAGCACCTTGATCACGGAACCGGCGATTTTCGCCGACTTGGACGCGCCCAACTTGGCTGCACCGGCGGCAGCCAGGCCGTCATCCAGGTGCGTGGCCAGGCCATCGGTGGCTTGCTTGACCGCCGTGTCGCCTTCGCCAAACAACTTGCCGATGCCGTCGTACTGACTGTCGGGCACGGCATCCAGGGCCGCAGAAATTTCCTTGCTGACCTTGGCGTCGACTTCGCCGCCAGGGCCAAAATCGAGCATTTTGCCGGTCACGCCTTCCTTGCCCCAGATTTCCGGCAAGGTTTTGTCCAGGCCCAGGAAGTCCACCAGGCCGCCTTTGCCGAGCGTCTCGCCGATCTTGTCACCCAGGCGTACGAAGTGGCTGGAGCCACCGGCAAAACTCAAAAAGTCCTTGGCGATGCTCATGCGCTGCGCCGGGGTTTCGCCGAGCTTGCCGCCTTTGCCCACCAGTTGGTATATCGCTGAAAACAGCGTCACACCGGCGCCCAGGGAGCCGAGAATGCCTTTGCTGTTGAGGGTGTTGAACACCTCGCCGAGCATGCCGCGATCCGCCACGGCGATGTAGGGTTTGCTCAGGGCTTTTTTAACGTCGGCTTCACTGATGGTGCCGCTGTTCTTGTAGACCTCGCCGAGTTCTTCCAGGGCCTTGGTGACGCCGGCGGATTTCTCCTTGCCTTGCAGCCCCTCGTTGAGGAATTTTTCCAGGGTTTCCTGGGTGCGGCGTGGCAGGTCGAGCAGGTTGCCCTTGAGCACGCCCTTGAGCAGGCCGAACAAGTCTTTGGTCGCCAACTCCTTGTTGTCGTCGGAGATTTTGCTCGGGTCCGAGAGGATCGCATTGAGGTCGGTGGTCAAGCCGTCGGCCTGGATATTCTGCGCGGCCTTGCTGGCGGCCTCGGGGTCGAACAGCGACAGCGAAGTCAGCGTATCGCTCAAGTCTTTTTGCGCGTCGCTGGCCTTGCCCTGGTCTTGCAGGTCTTTGAGGTACAGCACGTAATCGGGGTTGGCGGTGAGGTCGAGCAGCTTCTGCTTGACCTCATCCTTGTTCGGCAGCTTGTTGAGCGCGTCGTCCATTTTCGACTTGTAGTCGGCCTGGATGGTCGGGTCGTTGAACAGCTCGCCGATCTGCTTTTGCACGGCCTTGCCGTCGATGATGTCGTGCATGTCGGCCGAGCTCAGCTCGGTCTGCTTGTCATCCGACTCGCGCCAGGTGGTGTTGAACGGGCGTTTGGCTTCTTCGTAGCCGGTGATGCCATGGCCGTTCTGGTACGCGGCCTGGGCTTCCAGGGCGCGCACCAGCTTGGCCCGTGGGTCATCCTTGGGGATCGAACCGTCCTTGACGCCGGCGCGGTAGGTGTCGATCAGTTGGGTGGTGGCCAACTCACTGACGCTCATGGTCGGCGACTTGTCGTCCTTGGGGTCCGAATGCACGCCGGTGTCCATGTTCAGCACATCCAGGTCACCGGCTTTGGGCAGGTTGTGCTTGGTGCGAGTGTCGTCAATGGAACTGGCGCTGAAGGCTTCCCATTTGGCCAGCACGTCATCGTAGAGCTGCGGGCTCAGTTCCTTGGAGACGATGACCTTGCCTTCGCTGGTTTCATAGCGGATCAGGCCGTCGCCCAGTTCATCGGGAGAGCCGAAGGTGATGTCGGTATTTTTCAGGAAGTCATTTGGGCCGGCCAGTTTGTAGCCGGCGTCTTCACTGGTGTGGATCTTGGCCCAAGTGTCGTTGGCCGTGGCCACGCTTTTGAACAGCTCCGGGCTGACGTCTGCAGACACCACCACCTTGGTGCCGTCCTGTAGTTCGTAGGTGAGGACGCTGTCTTTCTGGTCGTTGTTCCAGCTGAAGTTCTTGTAGTCGTTGAGGCCCGGTACGGGTGTGTTGGCGTCGGCCAGGGCCGCACCGTTGTTCAGTTCGCCCTCAATCACGGCTTTTTTGCCGGGGTCGGAGTACACCGCGTTGAGGCCCGCCAGGTAGTCGAACAACTTGGGGTTGTCTTCACGGGCGACGACGACTTTTTCGCCGTTGCTTTCGTAGCGGATCAGCCCGGGGCCAACCTCGTCCACCGGGCCTGCCGCCGTGCCGCCGTAGGGTGGCCATACTTCGTTGTCGGTGGCGCGACGGTAACCGGCATCCTCACTGCTGGAAAGGCCGGTAAAACTTTCATAGGCCTCTTTGGCCTTTTGGAACGCCTCGGGGTTGTCACGCTGGCTGATCACGAACTTGCTGCCGTCCTGGGTCTCGTAGCGGATCACGCCGGGGCCGGTTTCATCCGGCGGGCCGAGGGCTTTGTAATCGGCCAGTGCACCCGGCGCCGTGCCTTCGGCGCCCAGGCTCTGATAACCGGCGTTCTGGCTGGCGACCACGCCCGAGAGTGACTTGAAGTCCTGGCTGACCTGCTTGAACAACTCCGGGCTGTCGTGCTCGCTGACGATGACCTTCTTGCCGTCCTGGGTTTCATAACGAATCAGTCCCGGGCCGACTTCATCGGGCGGGCCGATGGCCTTGTAGTCGGCCAGGGCCGCAGGCGGGGTAGCGTCCTTGGCGGCGAGTTCATAACCGTCTTTTTTGCTCGCTTCGAGCCCCGATGGCGGCTTGTCATGGGTTTCGACTTTTTTATGGGCGCTGTTCTTGAGCAACACAGCAAACGCTTCGCCCGATGTTGATGGCGTGCGCGGAAGGCTTTTGGGCTCGGACGAGCGATCAAGTGGCTGGGTCGACATGCCATGGAACTCCTGCTGTTGTTGCCGGTGGGACGGGTCGGCAAAAACAGTAACAGCAGGGTTCGGCACTCGTTGCGAAAAGTTGTGAAATGCGTTTTAGCGGTGACGCAGTGCACGTTCCATGCGCTGCAAACCCTCTTCGAGCATCGATCGTGGGCAACCGAAGTTCAGGCGCACGAATTGCTGGCTGTCATCACCGAACTCGATGCCTGCGCTCAGGCCGACCTTGGCCTGGTCCAGGAAGAACTGCTGCGGGTCGGCAAGGCCCAGGGCGCTGCAATCCAGCCAGGCAAGGTAGGTGCCTTGTGGCGCGTGCATCACCACGCCGGGCAAACGGGTTTGCACGGCGTGCAGCAGGTAGTCGCGGTTGGCTTGCAGGTACTGCACCAGCGCATCCAGCCATTCGCTGCACTGGCTGTAGGCGGCGCGGGTAGCTTCCAGGCCCAACGGGCTGACGCTGTCGACCATGCCGCAACGGGCAGAGTTGAAGCGCTCGCGCACCTCGGCATTTTGCACCACGGCAAAGCAGGTCTTCAGGCCGGCGACGTTATAGGCCTTGCTCGCGGACATCAGGGTGATGGTGCGTTGGGCGATTTCGGGGCTGAGGCTGGCGGTGGGAATATGGCGACGGCCGTCAAAGCACAGCTCGGCATGGATTTCGTCACTGATGATCAGTGCACCGTTTTCCACGCAGGCGTTGGCCACGGCTAACAGTTCTTCACGGGTAAAGACCTTGCCCACCGGGTTGTGCGGGTTGCTCAGCAGCAGCGCACCGGCACCCTTCAGCGCCTGGCGCATGGCGGGCATGGGCGTGATGTACTCGCTGCCACGCAACTCGAACGGCACTTCGATACGCGGCAGGTTCCAGTGCCCGGGTGCCAGGCGAATCGGCCGGTAGTTCGGGGTTTGCAGCACCACGGGCTGGCCCGGATTGACGAACGCATGCAGGGCCATATTGAAACCGGGCTCGACACCGGGCAGGAACAGCAACTCTTCAGGCTGTACGCGCCAGGCGTACTTGGCCCACAGGTCTGCGATGATCGCTTCGCGCACATCCGCGCCCGCTACGCTATAGCCCAGTACCTGTTGGTCGAGACGCGCATGCAGGGCTTGCAGTACGGCAGGTGGCGCGGCGATATCCATGTCGGCGATCCACATCGGCAGAACGTCTTGCGGGTAACGGTTCCACTTGGTGCTGCCGGTGCCTTGGCGGGGGTGGATCGTGTCGAAATCAAAGCTCATGGGTGGCTCGTATCAGGGAGGCAGGTGCAAGAATGGCGCTGATTCTAGCGCCATTAATTTTATAGGCCAGTGCTGATTGCCGCCGACAGTTGCCGATGTGCCTGCTCCACGGCCCGGGCGACCGCTTCTTCACCCCTCACCATGGCGCCCAGATACACAAAATCTACCGAGTGGATGCCCACCGTAGACAGGATGGTGGTCATGTAAGGTGTAAGAAAGTCCGGCTCATGCCCCTTGCGCGCATTGCCGCTGCTGACCAGCACGAAGGTGCGCCGGTCCTTGAGCAACCCGACTTTCTCGAACTGCGCATTCACGGTGAAACTGCGATGGATGCGCACCACATGGTCGATCCAGACCTTCAACGCCGCCGGCACGGTGAAGTTGTGCACCGGTGTGCAGACGATCAACAGGTCGCAGGCTTCCAGCTCGACGATCAACTGTTCCGACAAGGCCGTGGCGCTGCCACTCAAGCCGCCAGGAGTGGTGAGCGCGTTCGCGTATTCACGGGTCAGCGGCGCCAGTGTCTGGCTACCATAGTCGCGCTCGATAACCTCGGCGCCAGGCACCAGGTCGTTGAGCAGAGCACGGGCCAGCTTGAAGGTCTGTGCGGCCTTGCCGTGGGGGCTGAAGCTGAGGAGCAGGGCGCGGGTCATTGGCTCAGGTCCTGGGAAAAGTGCATGCCCCGTGGCAGCAGGCCTTGGCGAAAGTAGAAGCGCTGGGCCAGGGCCATATGCAGGCCGGTGTCCAGCACCAGGTAACGATAACCGCGTGCGCGGGTTTCTGCGCGGACCCGGTCGAGCAACTGCTCGCCCAGGCGTCGGCGCTGCAAGGTGGCGTCCACCACCAGGTCATCGACGTAGATAAACTCGCCGTACAGGGTGTTTTCGGTCAGGCGGTAGCCAGCCAGGCCAACGACCTTGCTGTGTTCGCGCGCGGCCAGCAGGTGATAGCCGTTCTGGCGTTGGCGCTGAACCTGGGCGGCGAAGCTGGCAGCGTCGGTCAGGTGCGGGCGCAGTTGCTGCATCACGGCAAAGCTTGCAACGCAGTCGGCCTCGGTTTCCATAAGGGCGAATTCGATGGGCTCATTGGTCATTGAGGTTCTCCAGGTGTGCCTTGACCGCCGCGGGTACTTTGCGAAAGCTGATGGCCACGCGGTTCAGGGCGTTCATCAAGGAAATGGCCAGGGTCAGGTCGGCGACTTCCTTGTCGTTGAACACTGCGGCCACGGCGGCGTAGTTGGCGTCCGGTACGTGGGTTTGCGCCACCTGGGTGACCACTTCGGCCCAGGCCAGGGCGGCTTGTTCACGCACGGTGAACAGCGGCAGGGCTTCATGCCAGGCGGCCAGCAGCATGATCTTTTCCAGGCTCACGCCTTGTTTGAGCAGGTCGCGGGAATGGGAGTCCAGGCAATAGGCACAGCTGTTGAGCTGCGAAACCCGCAGGTACACCAGTTCAATCAGTTCTTTCTCCAGGCCGCAGCCATGCACATAGCTGTGCACGGCGCCCAGGGCCTTGTAACCAACAGGGGCGGCGTGGCCGTAATCGAGACGGTGTTCCATGGGAGATCCTTGGGTTGCGTTAAGAGATGCGCCATTTTCGGTGGTGGCAGGGTCGCTCGACAGGGGCATGATTGGACAAGTGGGTTGGGACATGATCAGACTCCACCTTGTCGCCCTGCCGAGCCCCTTGTGATGTCGTCATTGCCCAAATATCAGGAAATCTACCGCCGCTTCCGCCTGGCCATCGACCAGGGCCAACTCTGCCCCGGTGATCGGGTGCCGTCGGTGCGCAGCCTGGCGCTGGAACTCAAGATCGCCCGCGGGACCGTGGAGGCGGCTTACCAGCTGCTGGTCAGCGAGGGTTTTTTCGAGGCGCGTGGGCAGGCGGGCACCGTGATTGCGCGAACATTGCCGCAAGTGGCGATGAAGCCCCCACCGCCTGCACCGCCGCCGACATCCGCGCCGCTAGCCTTGCAAATGGGCCAGCCGGCGCTGGATGCCTTCCCGCGCAAGCTCTGGGCGCGGCTGGTTACCCAGCAGGTACGCCGCACCGACGCCGACAGCCTGGCCATGGGCGACGTGCGCGGCGCCCTGGCGTTGCGCGTGGCGATTGCCAGTTATCTCGCGTTGTACCGGGGCGTGGAGTGCACGCCCCAACAGGTATTTATCTGTTCGGGGTATGCCGGCTCGCTGACGCTGTTGTGCGATGCACTGCAAATGGCCGGGCAGCGTTGCTGGTACGAAGACCCAGGCTACGTGCATGCACGGCAGTTGTTGATTCATCAAGGGGTTGAGCTGGTGCCGGTACCGGTCGACCGTGAAGGGCTGGATGTTGAGCAGGGCATCCAGCGTGATCGGCAGGCGCGGCTGGCGATTGTGACGCCGGCACACCAGAGCCCGCTGGGTGTGGCGTTGAGCCTGGCGCGGCGCCAGGCCTTGCTGGCCTGGGCACAAGCGCAGGGCAGTTGGGTGCTGGAGGATGATTACGACAGTGAGTTTCGCTACCAGGGCCAGCCATTGGCGGCGCTCAAGAGCCAGGATGTGCACGACCGGGTGATCCATGCCGGGAGCTTCAGCAAAATGCTGTTTCCGGGCTTGCGCCTGGGCTATCTGGTGGTGCCGGCGGCATTGGTGGAGGTGTTTGGGCGCAGCGCCGAGGCCTTGCAGCAGCGCGGTGCGCAGTTGTTGCAACTGACGGCGGCGGATTTTCTCGAGCAGGGCCACTTCACCCGGCATTTGAAGAAGATGCGTCAGTTGTATGCGCTGCGAAGGGGCTTTTTGGTGGCGGCGTTGCAACTGCATTGCGCGGATTTTTTACGCGTGGATGAACAGGCCGGGGGGATTAACCTGTTGGCGCGGTTGCTGGTGCCTGTTGCGGATCGCGTGGTTGCCGAAGCCGCCAATGAGGCGGGGTTGGCGGTTAACGCCTTGTCGTCCTGGACCCTTGAGCCGGGAGGTGGGCAGGGTTTGTTGATGGGCTTTACCAATGTGGCAACGGCGGAACAGGCCAATGAGCTGGGATTGAGTCTGTTGCATATACTGCGGGTATGTCACCCGTAAAATGTGGGAGCCGGCTTTTTTGGGGGCGCTTCGCACCCCAGCGCAAGCAAGCTTGCTCGCCACAGCAAGCCCGCCCACACAGTTAGATCGTGTTCAGCTTTAAACCGTCAGGGTTTTACGGGGGTTGGCAAGGTTACAAGGTTGACATAGCCATCCCAGAATTTCTGCTGATCGACGCCAAACACCACCTTGGCTTTTTGCGTGCCCACCGGCGCGCCTTTTTTGTAGCCCAGCGCCCGGCCGTAGTCGGCGCCGAACGTGGCGTCCACATCCACCCACAGGTCGCGAGATTCAGTCACGATCTGCGGGCTCACCAGAAACAGCGCCGGCAAGCTGTCCCAGGTAAAGCTGTGGTAGTTCGGGTCTTTGTCGAACAGTGGCCCGAATTCGTGTGTGTAGAGGTCGGCAATCGCGCCCTTGTGGGCTATCACGCGCTGGTACACCGATTTGTCGAAGGTGACTTTCTCACACACATCGTTGGGGAAAATCACGTGCTCGATGGGTGAGCGCAACACAATCTTCGCGGCCTCCGGGTCGAACCACCAGTTGAATTCCGCCGCTGGCGTGGTGTTGCCCGGAATCTCCAGGGCACCGCCCATGTACACGATGCGCTTGATCAGCGGCACGATGTCCGGCGCCGAGCGAATCGCCAGGGCGATGTTGGTCAGCGGGCCGACGGCCAGAATCGTCACCTGGTGTGGGTTGGCCCTGACGCTTTGTACGATGAACTGCGCGGCGGTTTCACTGCGCAGTTGGGTGTGCTTCGCCAGGCCATCCGGTGGCGCGACCAGCTGCGAGGGCAATGTCGGGCGCGGGTTTTTGAACGCGCCCGGCCAGCCCGAACCAAACAAGGCTTTTTCCGCTTCGTAAGTGGCGTAGTCATGCAGCAACGGGTAGGCGGCGCCGGAGTAGACGCCGACCTGTTTTTCCACGCCCATGCGCTCTACCGCCTTAAGGGCGTCGACCTGTTCCTGGTCGACCCAGGCATTGCCGCTGACCAGCGTCATGCCCAGCAGCTCGATGCGTTTTTGCGCGTGCAACTGCGCGAGCATGATAAAGGCCTGGCCGTCATCATTGAGCACGTTGAAGTCGGTGTCGAAGATGACTTTTTCCGGCGCGGGTTGCGCTGCCTGCGCAGTACCGGCACACAGGCCGACGGCGACAAGCAACGCGCAGCTTTTAAGAAAACCTTGCATGGTGATTCATCCGCAGAAAATTGTTGTTGTTAACGGTTCACCAGTTTCGCCGGCAAGGCGATGACCAGGAAGCTGCTGAGGATCAGGCAGCCGGCGAAAAACCACAAGGCACCCGCACTGCTGCCGGTGACGTCGATCGCAACCCCCATCAACGAGTTGCTGACCAGGCCTGCGATATTCGCCACCGAACAGGCCAGGGCAAAGCCGGTCGCCGCTGCGGTGCCTTTGAGGAAGGTTGCCGGCAGGCTGAAAAACACCGGCACGGCGCCGATGATCGCAGCTGACGCGATGGCGAACAACAACACGGTGGCGACCACGCTGTGGGTAAAGAACGTGCTGGTAGCCATCGCCGCTGCGCCGATGAAGAACGGCACGATGATGTGCCAGCGGCGTTCGCGGTGTTTGTCGGAGCTGGCGCCGATCAGCAGCATGCCCAGCAATGCCGCAACGCTTGGCAATGCAGTGAGCACGCCGATGTGGAAGGTGTCGGTCACCCCGGCATTGCGAATGAAAGTCGGCATCCAGAAACCCATGGCATAGGCGCTGAGCAAGATCGAAAAGTCGATACCGCCGAGCATCCACACCTTGAGGTTGAAGAAGCCGTCACGGAAGCTGTGCTTGCTGCCGGTGGCGTCGGCGTCGTCCTTGCGCAGTTCGCTTTCCAGCAAGGCTTTTTCTTCGTCCGACAGCCATTTGGCCTGCTGAAAGGAATTGGGCAAGGCCCAGAAGGTCAGCACGCCAAGCAGGACGCTGGGCACCGCTTCGATCAGGAACAGCCATTGCCAGCCACGCAGGCCGCCCATGTTGTCGAAGTGGCCCATGATCCAGCCCGACAGCGGGCCGCCGATCACGCTGGAGAGCGGCAAGCCGATCATGAACAGCGCGATGATGCGCCCGCGTCGGTGCGTCGGGAACCAGGTGGTCAGGTAATACAAGACGCCCGGCAAAAAGCCCGCTTCGGCGGCGCCGAGTAGAAAGCGCAGGATGTAGAACTGGGTGGTGGAGGTGACCAGCATGGTGCAGGCCGAGAGCAGGCCCCAGGTGATCATGATGCGCGCGATCCAGATCTTCGCGCCGACCCGTTCAAGTACCAGGTTGCTGGGCACTTCAAAGATGATATAGCCGACGAAAAACAACCCGGCACCGAGGCCGAACGCGGTTTCGCTGAAGTGCAACTGGTCGAGCATCTGCAACTTGGCGAAGCCGATGTTGATGCGGTCCAGGTAGGCGGCCAGGTAGCAGAAACACAGGAACGGAATCAGCTTCCAGGTGATCTTGTGGTAGAGCGTGGTAACGGGGTCGGCGACCGTGGTCGCGGGCGCTGCATTCGCAATGGGCATTGGGGTGTCTCCTGGCGGTGACTTATGGTTTTTATACAGCCGCTTTTTTCCAGCACTTCGGAGTGCTGTAAAAGCGACATCCAAAGGCAGTGTCAGAAGATTGAGGTGTCCCTGTTGGAGGTGATCAAGTGTGGGAGCGGGCTTGCTCGCGAAAGCGGTGTATCAGGTGCCATCTCTATGACTGACACATTGCCTTCGCGAGCAAGCCCGCTCCCACATTCAATTGCATTCCAAGCTGGGGCGCTCAGTTTTTCCGGACCACGCTCTTTGTCGTGGTTCCTATTGAATCCTTATTGCTCCCTGAACTTGCTCATCGCCTCCTGCTTGCTCACCACGTCGCCATACTTGCTATCAATATCAAACAAGTTGGCTGCATGGGGCGCCGGGTGTCGGTCGCCGACGCATTCGCGCACGACGATGGTGCGAAACCCATGCTGCACCGCATCCACCGCCGTGGCGCGGATGCAGCCGCTGGTGGAACAGCCGGCCAGCACCACAGTGTCGATGCCTTGGGCGTGCAGCATCGGGGCCAGGCTGCTGCCGAAAAACGCACTGGCGTATTGCTTGGTGATCACCACTTCATCCGCCTGCGGAAACACCTCGGGGCAGAACGCCGCGAGCGGGTTGCCCTCGACCATGTCTTTCATCACCGGCGCCTTCTTGACCCAGATACCGCCGTCGGCGAAATGGCCGGGATGGTAGCGGATATTGGTGTGCACCACCGTAATCCCGTGCCGGCGAGCAGTGGCCAGCAACTCGACGCTTTCGGCCACGGCCACCACCACTTCGGGGGCATACAGCGGCGCGCCTTCGCTGGTGTAACCCTGCATAAAGTCGATCATCAGCAGCGCGGATTTTTTGCCGAAGCCGATGCGATTGCCCCAGACACCCTGATAATTGGCGTCGGCGGATTGTTCACTCATTCTTTCAACCCTCATTTTTGTGTGGCGAGCGAGCGTGTAGTGATGAGCGAGCTTATGTGGCGAGCGAGCTTGCTCGCGCTGGAGTGCGCAGCGCTCCCGCTTTTTTGGGGCCGCTTCGCAGCCCAGCGCGAGCAAGCTCGCTCGCCACAACAAGCTCATTCACCACATAAGCTCATTCGCCAAAAGTGTCAGTAAGCGCCAGAGAGCAGGGCACCGGCGCCGGGCACGATAGGTTCCAGGTCCAACGCCTTGAGCATCGCGTAGGTGGTGGCGATGGCGGCGGTGAGCACCGGTTTGCCGGTTTGTGCTTCAACCTTGGCCACCACCGGCAGCGACTGCATCTGCACACAGGCGGAGAGCACAATCACGTCCACACCTTCCAGGTTCATGCCGGCGACGATGGCCGGCAGGTTGGCCGGGTCGTGGCGCGCGACTTCGAGGTTGTCGGGGATCTCCAGGGCGCGCCAGTCCACCACCTCAAAGCCTTCTTCGCGGATGTAGTTCACCACCAGCTCGGTCAGCGGCTTCATATACGGCGCGACGATGGCGATGCGCTTGGCGCCCATCACTTTCAAGCCTTCGATCAAGGCGCCGGCGCTGGTGATCACCGGGGCGTTGGCGTCGTTGTCAGCGGTGGCTTTACGCAGGCGCTGTTCGGAGTTGCGGTGGTAACCCAGGCCCATGGCCATGATCGCCACCAGGCAGGCATAACCCAGCACATCGACCTTGGCATCGGACAGCTCGATGGCGCAGCGGTCGGACTCGCCGTCCATGGCCGCCAGTTCTTCCTTGCGCACCTGCTTCATGCGCATGCGGCTGGAGTGGAAGGTAAAGCGTTCGGGGCGGATCGCCTGGCGCGCGTTAAGCATCGCCGGGATCTCGGTTTCCATGGTGGTGTTCGAACTCGGCACGATCTGGCCGATGCGGTAAGGCTTGAGCATGGTGGTTCCCTTATTGTTGTGTGAGGAAGCCGTCGAGGGCGGTAAAAAAGCCCTCAAGGTCATCCCAAGGAATCATGTGCCCGGCGTTCGGCACGCGGGCGACCCGGATAGCCGGTTGCAGGTCCTGGATTTCGGCGATGTCTTCATCCAGGATCACCCCGCCGCGCCCGGCCACCATCAACAGGGCAGGGGCCTGAAGCTTGGGCAGGTGCTGGTGGAAGTCGACCGTGTGGAAGTCATTGAAGGCGCGCACGATGGCGGGCTCATAACAGGTGTGCAGCCATTCGGCGCGCAGCTGCAGTTGCTCGACGGTCCAGGTGGCGCAGAAAGAGCGCATCGCATCAGCGTCCATGCCGACCAGCGATTGGCGGATCGAGTCGACGTACCACGGCAATTTGCTCGGGTATTCACGGCGGCCGGGGCCGGACACTGGCGGATCGATCAGCACCACGCGGTTCACGCCTTGGGGATGCTTGACCGCGCTGTGCACGGCAAACCGTGCGCCCATGGAATGGCCGACCAGGTGGTAGCTATCCAGACCAAGTGCATCGGCAAACGCGCCAATATCCTCGGCGCAGGTGTCTGCGCTGTAGTCCAGTTCCGGCCCGGTGGACGACAACCCGCGCCCGCGCACATCCAGCACGTAGGTGTCGAACTGTGCGCCAAGGCGCTCAGCCACAAAACCCCAGGTAATCGCCGGGCTGGTGATGCCCGGGATCAAAATCAGCGCCGGGCCTTTGCCGCCGTAGCGCAGGTAGTGCTGGCGAATGCCATTGGCTTGCACATTGGCGCCATACAGGAAGGTGCTCACGCGGCCACCCCCGATTTCAGTTCCTGGGCGTACAGGTCATAACCGTAGACCCAGGCCGGGTCTTCCTGGGTGCGCAGCCAGGTGTTGGCATTGGACACCGCTTGTACGCGGGACGCGCGTTCCTTGCGGTTGGCTTCGTAGAGCTGGAACGCCGTGCGGTAGTCGCTGATGCCGGTTTCCTGCAGGCAGCGGGTGAGCATGGCCGCGTCTTCAATGGCCATGCCGGCACCCTGGGCCATATGCGGTTTCATCGGGTGGCAAGCGTCGCCCAGCAACACCAGGCGGCCACGGCTCCACAGCGGCAACGGGTTACGGTTGCGCAACGGCCATTTGGTCACGCTTTCGGTGGACTCGATCAGCGCCTGCACGGTGGGGTGGTAGCCCTTGAAGGCGTCGAACATCTCTTCGCGGCTGCTGTCCACGAACGCGCCCTGGAAGTCCCATTCGGCATGGGGCACGCCGGTCACGTAGTAGTACTCGTCGCGTTTGCCGGTGGTGTAGTAGACCATCATGTGGCGGTCCTCGGTCCACCACTTGATGCAATCTTCGAACTTCAAGTCGTACTTGGCCAACTGGTCGCCACGGATCAGCGCGCGGTGCGCGACCCAGCCGCTGTACAACGGTTTCTCCACGCCGAGCAGCTCTTCACGGATCCTGGAGTTGATGCCATCGGCACCGATCACGATGTCGGCGTAGGTCACTTCGCCGTCGGCAAAGGTCAGGCGCACCTGGGTGTCGGTTTCTTCGAGGGTTTCCAGGCGCTTGTTGAAGTGCAGGGTGCCGGGCTTGAGGGTCGACATCTGCAATGCATGCAAGTCGCCACGGTGCACGGTGATGTAGGAAGCGCCGTAGCCGGTGAGTGGAATACGCGAGAGGTAGTCACCGCTTTCGCCGCAACGGCTGAACCAGTGCTCGGGGTGCGAGCCCATCAGGTCCAGCTGTTTTTCGATGCCCATGCGGCGGAAGATTTTCATGATGTTAGGCCCCATGTGGATGCCTGCACCCAAGCGGGAAAACTCCGGCGCCTGTTCATAGATATCGACATCGAAACCGGCTTGTTGCAGCAGGGTGGCTGCCGCCGCACCGCCCAGGCCGGCACCGACGATGGCGATTTTTTGTGTGCTTCCCATGGGGCGTGAACCTCTCTCTTTTTGATTTTCGGCGGCATCTGTCCGCAAGGTTTTTAAAGTGTATACGCTCATTTTTTAAAATGGGAAGCCCGCTTCCACAATTTTATTTTTTGGCCATATTTATCCTGTGTAACGGTTTATAGCCTTTATTTGTTGTGGTTGTGTGGTTTGGTAACGTTTTGGTGTGCTACTTGCAGTTCGTCTTCAATTCGGGTCTTATCGTTATTAATTGGCGTACACACTATAAAAATGCACTAGGGTGAAGCGCAGTGCTTGAACTTGGTGCAGCCCCACAGGAGACAGGAAAATGCCGGTAAGCGATTGCGAACTGACCCAGATGTTTGAACACGTGTTGAAACTGTCGAAGGTCGACCCGACCCAGAGCGTCGCCGTGCTCAAGAGCCATTACTCGGACCCGCGTACCGTGCGTGCTGCGATGGACGCGGCGCAGCGCCTGGGGGCCAAGGTGTATGCGGTGGAACTGCCGTCGTTCAACCACCCCAAGGCCATGGGTAACGACATGACCGCCTACTGTGGCGACACCGCGCTCACCGGCAATATCGCGGCCCAGCGCGCGTTGGAGGCCGCCGACCTGATCGTCGACACCATGATGCTGCTGCACTCGCCGGAGCAGGAGCAGATCCTCAAGACCGGCACGCGCATCCTGCTGGCCGTGGAGCCGCCGGAAGTGTTGGCGCGCATGCTGCCCACCGAAGCCGACAAGGTGCGCGTGCTGGCGGCTGAGCAGTTGCTGAAGAAGGCGCGCTCGATCCACGTCAAGTCCCGCGCCGGCAGTGATTTCCGCGCAGCGCTGGGCCAATATCCGTCGGTCACCGAATACGGATTTGCCGATGAGCCTGGGCGCTGGGACCACTGGCCGAGTGGTTTCCTGTTCTCCTGGCCCAACGAAGAAACCGCCGAGGGCGTGCTGGTGCTGGATATCGGCGACATCCTGCTGCCGTTCAAGACCTACACCCGCGAGAAGATCACCCTGGAGATCGAGAAGGGCTTTATCACCAGGATCCACGGTGGTTTCGAGGCCGAGTACTTGCGCGATTACATGAAGTATTTCAATGACCCGGAGGTGTACGGCATCTCCCATATCGGCTGGGGCTTGCAGCCAAAGGCGCAGTGGACGGCCATGGGTTTGCACGACAAAAACGACGGCATGTGCATGGATGCGCGGGCCTTCTACGGCAACTTCCTGTTCTCCACCGGGCCGAATACCGAAGTGGGCGGCACGCGCAAGACGCCGTGCCATATGGATATTCCGCTGCGTAATTGTGATGTGTACCTGGATGATGAGGCGGTGGTGATTGGCGGCGATGTCGTTGCACCACCAGCCTCCCTGGCACACTAAAGAGCCAAATGTGGGAGCGGGCTTGCTCGCGAATGCGTCTTTTCAGTCAACATCTTCGGTGACTGACACACCGCATTCGCGAGCAAGCCCGCTCCCACAATGTGAATGTGTTTCTTCAGCTAGATCCTTGAGTGATTCGCACATCCCCGCCATCATGCCCACCATCGCCAATCACCCACCGAGCCACGCCGTGCCTGATTCCTACGTTTTCTCTGAACAAGTTGGCCACCTGCTGCGCAAGGCCTACCAGCGCCACCTGGCGATCTTTCAGCAGAATGTCGGCGACTCGCAGCTCACCGCCGTGCAGTTCGTCACCCTGTGTGCGCTGCGCGATCAGGGTGCAAGTTCACTCACCGAACTGGTCAAGGCCACGGCCGTCGACCAGGCGACCATTCGCGGTATCGTCGAGCGGCTCAAGGCCAAGGAACTGATTAGCCTGGAGCCGGACCCTCAGGACAAGCGCAAGGTGGTGGTCGATTTATCTGCTGCCGGCGCCGAACTGGTCGCGCAAACCGCGCCGCGCGCTGCGCAGATCAGCGAACTGACCATGAGCAACCTCAACCCGGCAGAACGGGTGGCGATGCTGTTCCTGCTGCGCAAAATGATCGACGACCCGCAGGAATAAACCGGCGCTGGCATTGTTTTTGCTCTGAGTTCATGTAGTAGTCACTTCACGTGTCAAGTGTGTCGCGAGGCCCCAACTGCGCGACGCTTTTTTTTGACTGTTTGGTGTAGTGGTTGCTTCATCAACTGATGCAGGCGAAGCGAATGATCAGCCCACTTATCACGGTTGCCCTCAAGGTCAACGGCCAGATCCGCGAAGTCAGTGCCATGGCGGATACGCCGTTGCTGTTGGTGCTGCGCAATGATCTACAACTCAACGGCCCCAAGTACGGCTGCGGCCTGGGCGAGTGCGGCGCGTGTACCGTGATCATCGATGGCGTGGCGGCGCGGTCGTGCGTATTTCCGCTGGCGGGTGCAACCGGGCGCGAGATGGTCACCCTTGAAGGGCTCGGCACACGCCAGGCGCCGCACCCGGTGCAGCAAGCCTTTATCGATGAGCAGGCGGCGCAGTGCGGTTATTGCCTCAACGGCATGATCATGACCGCCAAGGCTTTGCTCGACCGCAACCCCAACCCCAGCGAAGCCCAGGTGCGCAATGAACTGTCGGGCAACCTGTGCCGCTGCGGCACCCATATCGAAATCCTGCGCGCCGTGCTGCGTGCCGCGCACCTCTTGAGCGTGGAGGGCCGACCATGACTGATATGTCCCGTGACCAATGGCTGGCCAAGACCGGCGTGTTGCTGATTGTCGATGATGTGCTGCCACCTTCAGGCCCGGTAGCCAAGGGCGGCACACCGACCGTGAAACCCAAGGAATTGGGACTGTTCATTGTGGTGAACGATGACGGCCTGGTCTATGCCTTTAACGGCCATGTGGACCTGGGCACCGGCATTCGCACCTCGCTGGCGCAGATTGTGGCCGAGGAGCTGGATCTGAACATGGATCAGGTCAAGATGGTGCTGGGCGATACCGAGCGTGCGCCCAACCAGGGCGCCACCATCGCCAGTGCGACCTTGCAGATTTCGGCGATCCCGCTGCGTAACGCGGCCGCTGAAGCACGGCGTTTTTTGCTCGCGCGCGCAGCAGGACGCTGGGGTGTGAGCACGGGCAGCCTCAAGGTTGACGCCGGGGTCGTGCATGCCGCCGACGGGCGCACCACCACCTACGGCGAACTGGTCAGCGGCCAGCATGATCAGTTGCGCATCAGTGGTGGCGCGCCGTTAAAGCCTGTCGAGGATTACCGCCTGGTAGGCAAGGGCGCCGCGCGCGTGGATATCCCCGGCAAGGCCACCGGCGAGCTGACGTACGTACACGACATGCGTGTGCCGGACATGCTCCATGGCCGCGTGGTACGCCCACCGTATGCCGGGCTCGACTGCGGCGATTTTGTCGGCAACAGCTTGCTGAGTGTGGATGAGGCGTCCATCGCGCATATCCCCGGCATCGTCGCGGTGGTGGTGATTCGCGATTTTGTCGGCGTAGTGGCGTTGCGCGAAGAACAGGCGATCAAGGCCGCCCACGCACTCCAGGTGCACTGGAAACCGTGGAACAACGCTTTGCCGGACATGAGCGATGTCGAGCAAGCCATCCGCGACAACCCACGGGTACGCCGCACGGTAGTCGACCAGGGCAATGTCGACGAAGCCTTGGCGGGCGCGAGCCAGCGCATGCCGCGCAGCTATTTGTGGCCGTACCAGATGCATGGCTCGATCGGGCCTTCGTGCGGTGTGGCGGATTATCAGGCAAGCGGCAGCCGCGTATGGTCCGGCAGCCAGAACCCGCATCTGTTGCGTGCAGACCTTGCGTGGTTGCTGGAGTGCGACGAAGCACTGATCGACGTGATCCGCATGGAAGCCGCCGGCTGTTACGGGCGTAACTGTGCGGACGATGTGTGCGCCGATGCCTTGCTGCTGTCACGCGCGGTGGGCAAGCCGGTGCGGGTGCAGCTGACCCGTGAACAGGAACACCTGTGGGAACCCAAGGGCACCGCGCAGTTGATGGATGTGGACGGCGGGCTCAACGCTGACGGAAGCATTGCCGCGTATGACTTTGAAACCAGTTACCCGTCCAACGGCGCGCCGACCCTGGCGCTGTTGCTCACTGGCCGCG
Source organism: Pseudomonas onubensis (assembly GCF_965653655.1). Classification (NCBI taxonomy): domain Bacteria; kingdom Pseudomonadati; phylum Pseudomonadota; class Gammaproteobacteria; order Pseudomonadales; family Pseudomonadaceae; genus Pseudomonas; species Pseudomonas onubensis. The sequence goes on from NZ_CBFHAZ010000111.1 coordinate 18,471, forward strand.
TCGAGCCGGTGGCGGCGATGTTCGAGATGGGCGACCGCACCTCGATCCCGCCCTACGCCATCGACAATATGCGCGTGACCATCAACGACATGGCACCCATCGTGCGTGCCTCGTGGATGCGCGGCGTATCGGCGTTGCCCAACACCTTTGCGCATGAATCCTATATCGACGAACTCGCGTTTGCCGCCGGCGTCGATCCGGTGGAATACCGCCTGCGTTACCTTAAGGACGAGCGCGCCATCGAGCTGGTCAAATCCACCGCCGAACGTGCCAACTGGTCACCGCGCACGGCGCCGATGCAAACTGCCAACGAGGACCACCTGTTGCGCGGTCGCGGCTTTGCCTATGCGCGCTATATCCACAGTAAGTTCCCCGGTTTCGGCGCGGCGTGGGCGGCGTGGGTGGCGGATGTAGCGATCGACAAACACACCGGCGATGTGTCGGTGACGCGCGTGGTGATCGGCCATGACTCGGGGATGATGATCAACCCGGCGGGCGTGCAGCACCAGATCCACGGCAATGTGATTCAGTCCACCAGCCGTGTGCTCAAGGAGCGGGTGACCTTTGAGGAGTCGACGGTGGCGAGCAAGGAGTGGGGCGGCTACCCGATCCTGACCTTCCCCGAAGTGCCCAGGATCGACGTGCTGATGATGCCGCGCCAGGACCAGCCGCCCATGGGCGCCGGCGAGTCGGCTTCGGTGCCGAGTGCGGCGGCGATTGCCAATGCGATCTATGACGCCACCGGTATTCGCTTTCGCGAGCTGCCGATTACGCCGGAACGGGTGTTGGCGGCGCTGAATGCGGGCACCCTTGGGGAGCCTGCCAAGTCGCCGGAAAAACGCAGGAAGTGGTGGTTCGGTGCGGTTTTTGCCACCTTGGGCGCAGTGCTGGCCACGGCCTGGCCGTTTCACCCTGAAATCGCACCGATTGCGCCGCCCGGCGCGGGCACCTGGTCCAAGGCCACCCTGGAACGCGGGCGCTTGCTGGCGGCGGTCGGTGATTGCGCGGTGTGCCATACCGCGCCGGGTGGCGCCGTGAATGCCGGTGGCCTGGCCATGCAAACGCCGTTCGGCACGCTGTACAGCAGCAATATCACGCCAGACGTGAAAACCGGTATCGGCGCCTGGTCATACACGGCATTCGAGCGGGCGATGCGTGACGGTATTGGCCGTGACGGGCGCAATCTGTACCCGGCGTTTCCGTATACGGCATTTCGCAATATCAATGAGGCGGACATGCAGGCGCTGTATGCCTACCTGATGTCCCAGGCGCCGGTCAGCCAGGCACCGACGCCGAATGCCATGCGCTTTCCGTTCAATATCCGGGCGCTGATGGCCGGCTGGAATGCGCTGAACCTGCGCCGGGGTGAAATCACTCCGCAGCCTGAGCGCAGTGAGCAATGGAATCGCGGCAATTACCTGGTCAATGGCCTTGGGCACTGCGCCGCGTGCCATTCGCCGCGCAACCTGATGGGGGCGGAGAAGGGCGGTAAATCCTTTCTGGCCGGGGGCATGGTTGATGGCTGGGAGGCGCCGGCGTTGACGGGCTTGTCCAAGGCGCCGACGCCTTGGACCGAAGATCAATTATTTACCTACCTGAGTACCGGCTATTCCGATGCCCATGGCGTGGCGGCAGGCCCGATGGGGCCGGTGGTGAGTGAATTGTCAAAGCTGCCCAAGGCCGATATTCGTGCGATGGCGGTATACCTGGCGTCGCTCAATGGCGAGGCAACTGCCGAGGCGCAAGTTGTGGTCGCGGCCGTTCCGAACCCGGATGGCCGACGTGTATTCGAAGGTTCATGTAAAGCCTGTCATGCTGATGGCCTGGGGCCGAAGCTGTTTGGGGTAAGCCCGTCGTTGGCGACCAATACCAATGTGTTCAGCGACCAGCCGGATAATTTGATCAAGGTGGTTTTACAAGGGATCAGCAGCCCGGCGACCCGGGACTTGGGGTATATGCCGGGGTTCAAGGACAGCCTGTCGAATGGCCAGGTGGCGGATCTGGTTGACTACTTGCGCACGCGCTTTGCACCGAATGCGCCGCAATGGAAAGGCCTGGAACAAAAGGTCGCGCACTTGCGCGCTAACCCGGGCACGCATTGACTGGACACGGTTAAAACTGTGGGAGCTGGCTTGCCTGCGATAGCGGTTTGTCGGTGTACATATCCATTTCTGCGGTAACGGCTTCTATTGGTTGCGCTCTTACAGCGGGTCACTTTTGCAAGGACCGGAATGCCGGCCCAGTCAAAAGTAACCAAAAGGTCCTCGCCCCACCACTCGGCACCTCGCTTGGGCTCGGTGTGCCAGAACGAAGGCTTGAATCCGTGGGCCGCCGCGCTGGGCCATCCTTGGCCCAGCGCGGCTAACCCGGCGTCTCAGATCAAAAGCAGATCAAGATCAAGATCTACAGCACGGCGGCCTGTAAGCCGACCTGAGTGGTTGAAGCAAGAGCCAGATCAAGTGCAAGGCAAAAGCCTGTCTACCTGATGCAACGCAGTCTAATTGTGGGAGCGGGCTTGCTCGCGAATGCGGTGTGTCAGAGACAGATGAATTGACTGACCCACCG
>NZ_CBFHAZ010000112.1:0-20511 GCF_965653655.1 Pseudomonas onubensis
CGCGAAGGCGGTGGGTCAGTCGACATCTACATTGACTGACACTCCGCCTTCGCGAGCAAGCCCGCTCCCACATTTTTGACCGTGTTTGTTCAGGAAAACAGAGGTGTCGACCGGGCGACAATGGCCTCCACCTCCACACCACGCGGCAAGGTGCCATATACCCGGCCCGACGACTCACCCAACCGGCTGGCGATAAAGCCATCACTCACACTGGCATTGCCGGCCTCCAGCAACAGCTTGGCCTGCAACGCCACGGCAATGTCCTCGGTCAACTGCCGCGCGCGGTACTGGATATCCTGGGTATCCATAAATGCCGACTTCAATTGCTCGATATGCCGCGCCAGTTGCTTATCGCCATGCCCATCGCCCAGTTCGACAAACAACGCCTCCAGCACGCCTGGCTCTTTGGACAATGCGCGCAGCACGTCCAGGCACTGCACATTGCCGGAACCTTCCCACGTCGAATTCACCGGCGCCTCACGGTAAAGACGCGGCAGGATGCTGTCCTCCACATAACCGGCGCCGCCCATGCATTCGGCGGCTTCGTTGATCATGGCCGGTGCGCGCTTGCAGATCCAATACTTGCCCACCGCTGTCACCAGCCGGGCGAACTTGGCTTCCTGTTCGTTATCCAGATGGTCCAGCGCCCTGCCCATGCGCATGCTCAAGGCCAGGGAGGCTTCGCTCTCCAGCGCGAGGTCGGCCAGCACGTTTTGCATCAACGGCTGTTCACTGAGGACGCGACCGGCGACCGAACGATGGGCGCAATGATGGCTGGCCTGGGTCAACGCCTGGCGCATCAAGGCGCTGGAGCCGACCATGCAGTCAAAACGGGTCATGGCGACCATCTCGATAATGGTCGGCACGCCACGGCCTTCTTCGCCGATCATCCAGGCCAGGGCGCCACGGAACTCCACTTCGCTGGAGGCGTTGGAGCAATTGCCGAGTTTGTTTTTCAGGCGCTGGATGTAGAACTGGTTGCGGGTGTCATCCGGGCGATGCCTTGGCAGCAGGAAACACGTCAGGCCCTTGTCGGTCTGGGCCAGGGTGAGGAACGCATCGCACATCGGCGCCGAGCAGAACCACTTGTGCCCTACCAGCTCATAGGCTTGGCCTGGGCCGCCGGCGCCCACGGGATAGGCGCGGGTGGTGTTGGCGCGCACGTCGGTGCCGCCCTGTTTCTCGGTCATGGCCATGCCGATGGTGGCGCCGGCTTTATGGGCGATGCCAACATTGCGCGGGTCGTATTCGGTGTTGAGGATTTTTGGCAGCCAGGTCTGCGCCAGGTCCGGTTGCAACTGCAGGGCCGGGACGCAGGCGAAGGTCATGGTCAACGGGCACCCGCTGCCGGCTTCGGCCTGGCTGTGCAGGTAGGTCATGGCGGCGCGGGCCACATGCGCGCCGGGCTGCGGATGCGCCCACGGCAGCGATGGCAGGCCATGCTCGACGGCGGTGCGCATCAACTCGTGATAGGCCGGATGAAACTCCACCAGGTCGATGCGATGGCCGTAGCGGTCATGGCTGTTGAACACCGGTTTGTTCTGATTCGCCAAAAACCCGGCCGCCATCAACGGCCCACCGGCCAGCGCACCGTACGCATCAATACGCGCCTGCGCCCAGCCGGCGCCAAAGCGGCGCGACCATTCTTGTAAGGGCAGGTCGATGCGATAAAGGTTGGTACCGTCCAGCGACGGCGGCTGGTTGGTGACGTCGTGGGTTTCGGCAAACTGATGCAGGTTCATGACGGGCCTCCTGGAAAACAGGCCACGTGCAGTTCAGGCCCTAATTTCAGTTAAGCACCGTCATCGGGCTTAAAAAAGTGGCATACCCGCCTATTGCTCGGCGCTTTCGCCCTCTAACGGGCACAACAGGCGCCGTTCCAATACCGTTTGCAACGCTTCGAAACGTACCGGTTTGCTGAGGCGATCGGTGATGCCGACCCCATGGCAGCGTTCGCGATCCGGGGCGTGCAGCGAGGTGCTCAGGGCAATCACCGGCAGCTCGCCGCAGCCAGGTAGCGCACGGATCTGACAGCACAACGAGAAGCCGCCCTCGGGTATATCCAGCAGCACCGCATCAAACGTCTGGTCCTGCAACAGCGCCAGGGCGGCCGGGCCGTTATCCACGGTTTTCACCCGGTAACCCAGTTTGAGCAACATGCCGCGTACCGCCAACTGGCCGACGCTGTTGTCGTCCACCAACAGCACCGTACATTCCTGGGGCGCTCGTTGCGCATGGGGTTTGTGCGTTGCGGGCTTTGGCTCGGGCGGCACCGGGTTGACGCTCATGTCCAACTGGAAGCGGCTGCCCTTGCTGAGTTCGGAATGATGGGTGAGGCGCCCGCCGAGCAGTTCGATCAGTTGCCGGCAAATCGCCAGGCCGATGCCCAGGCCGCCGTATTCACGCGTCATCGAACCGTCGACCTGGAAGAAGCGCTGATACAGCGTGGCCTCGTCGAGGAAAGCGAAGCCGATGCCGCTGTCGGTCACAATAAAGCTCAGGCGCAGCTCGCCATCAGTGTGCGGCACACCCACCACACGTACACGCACCGCGCCTTCGTGGGTGAACTTGAAGGCATTGTCGAGCAGGCAGTCCAGACACTGGATGAGTTTGCCGGCATCGCCGATCACCCGGTCCGGCAGCTCATCGGCCACGTCGATGGAAAATTCCAGGCCTTTGCTCTGGGCGCTGGCCGTGAATTGCTGGCGCAAGGTGTCGAGCGTGCCCCGCAGGCTGAACACCTGGGGCTGGGCGGTGAGGCGCCCGGCTTGCAATTCGGTGAGGGTGAGAATGCCGTTGACCATGCGCATCATGTCCCGCGCAGATCCGGCGGCGGTTTGCTGATACTGGGTAAGGTCGTCGTCCAGCGGCACGGTTTGCATCAGCTCCAGCGAGCCGATCACGCCGTTCATTGGGGTGCGCAGTTCGTGGGTCAGCGTGGCGAGAAACTCATCTTTGAGGCGGTTACTGCGGGCCAATTGCTGGTTGAGCACTTCAAGCTTCTGGCTGGCGTCGAACAGGATCTGCGCCTGTTGCTCACGCATGCCGTTGATGCGGTCCGCCAGGGCCAGGGACAGCAGCGCCACTTCGATGGCCGAGCCGAGCTGGCTGGCGTACATGGTGAGGAACATATTGGGCAGGTAGCCCAACACCATCATGGTGTTGACCACACCGCCGATCAGGAACGCCGACCAGGCGAAAATGAAATAGCGCGCCATGCGCTGGCCGCAATACCAGGCCTTGATGGCGGCCACAAAGATGGTCACGGTAAATACCAGCGCAAGGCCGGTGGCCAGACGCAGGGCCACGGCGTAGCTGGTCAGCAGCGCCAGCGCCATCACGACCGCACCAGCGGCCGCGAGCGCCAGCAATATCCGATCCAGCCAACGACTGTGCTGCGCGGTGTGCAGGAAACTGCGCGCGAACAAGCTGCCGAACAACGCCGCCGAACCAATCAGGAACGGCACCGCCGCATTTGCCCACCACGGGTTGTTCGGCCAGAAATATTCCACCGCCACGCCGTTGACCGACAGCTGATAGAGGCCGAACGAGGCTATATAGAGGATGTAATAGAGGTAGCTGGTGTCGCGCACGCTCAGGTAGATGAACAGGTTGTAGACCAGCATCCCGAGTAACACGCCGTAGATTGCCCCCAATACATACAGGCGCAGTGGCTGCTGCTCCAGGTAGGCGGTGGCAGACCAGAGCGTCAGCGGTGCCTGGATCGAGCCTTGGCTTTGCAGGCGCAGGTATACGGTTTGCTGCTGGTCGGGCACAAAGTTGAGCTTGAACAGGTAGTTGGCCTGGCGCACTTCACGGCTGGAAAACGCCAGGGTGCTGCCCGTGCGGGTGGTCAGGCGGTAGTTGCCGGTGCTGTCACGCTGGTACAAATCCAGTTGGTTGAGCGGCGGGTACGCCAACTCCAGAAACCAGGTGCGCGGGGCGCGAGGATCAGTGGCGGTGTAATGCAGGTCGACCTTGAGCCAGAACACCGAACGTGAATAGCCGGCGTTGAGGGTGGCTGTGTCATGGGTTTTGAATTGGGCGGCGTAGGCCGGAGCGCTGACATCGGCGATGGTGAGGGCGTCGGTTGGGTCTTCGAGCACTTGCATGACGCGGCCCAGCGGCAGGCTTCGAGTGTCCGGGTTGAACTCGATGGCGCTGGCGAGCATCGGCAGCCCGCACAATAAAAAAATCAGCAAATAGCGCATAGAGCCCCAGCGTGGCCTGTCCGGTTATGTCAAAAGCCCCCCATTCCTTTTGAGTAGACGTATACCGGCGATACATTAAGTTGTTTGGATCCACTCTAGCATAGCCGCTAGAGGCCATTGGACACCATTGAAATAATTTTTTGAAAGGCTCTAGAACGGGCCTCTCAAGCGCTTCCTGAATAAAAAATCAGCTAAGCCACACCCCTGAACATAAGCTGGAAATTCCCCTCGCGCCCAACAGCCACGCCAAAAGCGTTTGGTGGTAAGCTCGCGCACCATGAATATCTACAGCTCCCGCCCCGTTGTCCTCTGTCTCTCCGGCCACGACCCCAGTGGTGGCGCCGGCTTGCAGGCAGATATCGAAGCCCTGCTTGCACAAGGCTGTCATGCGGCCCCGGCCGTCACCGCCTTGACCGTGCAGAACACCGTGAATGTCAGCGATTTCCGCGTGCTCGACCGCGAGTGGGTACTGGCCCAGGCCAATGCCGTGCTCAGCGACTCCGAAGTCGCGGCGGTCAAGCTGGGCATGCTCGGCTCCACCGCGATGGTCGACACCGTGGTCGAACTGCTGCAGGCGCACCCGCACCTGCCGGTGGTCTGCGACCCAGTGCTGCGTGCCGGTGGCGGCGGCAGCCTGGGCAAGGACGAAGTCGGCTATGCCATGCGTGAGCGGCTGTTACCGCTGTCGCTGATCGCTACACCGAACTTGCCGGAAGCGCGCATCCTCGCCGAATTGCCCGAGGGCACCGCGGACGAATGCGCCGAGAAGCTGCTGCCGTTTGTAAAGCATCTGCTGATCACCGGCGGCCACGGCGACGAGCATGAAGTACACAACCGCCTGTACAGCCGCGACGGCACGCGCCAGACCTTTACCTGCCAGCGCCTGCCCGGCAGTTATCACGGCTCGGGCTGCACGCTGGCCAGCGCCTTGGCCGGCCGCATCGCCCAGGGCGAAGGCTTGGCCAGCGCGGTGCAATCGGCGCTCAACTACACTTGGCGCACCCTGCGTGACGCCGAACAACTCGGCCAGGGCCAGTTCGTGCCGCGCCGTTTGCCGCTGGATTTCTGCTCTTAACCGCACAAGAGGCCTGCCCGATGAAATTACGTGGCCTTTACGCCATTACCGACAGCCAACTGTTGGCCGGCAAATTCCTCGCCTACGTCGAAGCCGCGCTGGACGGTGGTGTCACCCTGTTGCAGTACCGCGACAAAAGCAGCGACGAAGCCCGGCGCCTGCGTGAAGCCGAGAAGTTGCGCGAGCTGTGCTCACGCTACAAGACCCAACTGATCATCAACGATGACGCCGAATTGGCCGCGCGCCTGGGCGTCGGCGTGCACCTGGGCCAAACCGACGGCCCACTGACCCCGGCCCGTGCATTGCTCGGCTCCAAAGCCATCATCGGTGCGACCTGCCACAGCCAGATCGAACTGGCCGAACAGGCCGCCAAGGAAGGCGCAAGCTACGTCGCCTTCGGTCGCTTTTTCAATTCCAACACCAAGCCCGGCGCGCCGGCCGCCACGCTCGACATGCTGGCCCAGGCCCGCACGCGCTTACAGCTGCCGATCTGCGTGATCGGCGGCGTCACCCTGGAGAACGCCGAACCCTTGGTGGCCCACGGTGCCGACCTGCTCGCAGTGGTCCACGGCCTGTTTGGTGCCGACAGCACCCAGGAAGTCACGCGCCGCGCCCGCGCCTTCAACGACCTTCTTAAAGTTCAAGTGTAGAGAGCCCGATCATGTCCCGTTCCGAAACCCTGTTTGCCAATGCCCAGAAACACATCCCCGGCGGTGTGAACTCCCCCGTGCGTGCGTTCAAGAGCGTCGGCGGCACACCGTTGTTCTTCAAGCATGCTGAAGGCGCCTACGTCACCGACGAAGATGACAAGCGCTACGTTGACTACGTCGGTTCCTGGGGGCCGATGATCCTCGGCCACAGCCACCCGGACGTGCTCGACGCGGTGCGCCAGCAGCTGCAACACGGCCTGTCCTATGGCGCGCCAACCGCCATGGAAACCGAGATGGCGGACCTGGTGTGTTCAATCGTGCCCTCGATGGAAATGGTGCGCATGGTCAGCTCCGGCACCGAAGCCACCATGAGCGCCATCCGCCTGGCCCGTGGTTTCACCGGCCGCGACAGCATCATCAAGTTCGAAGGCTGCTACCACGGCCACTCCGACAGCCTGCTGGTAAAAGCCGGTTCCGGCCTGTTGACCCAAGGCGTGCCAAGCTCGGCCGGTGTGCCGGCCGCGTTTGCCAAACACACCCTGACCCTGCCGTTCAACGACATCGCGGCCGTTGCGCAGATGCTCAGCGAAGTCGGCCAGGACGTGGCGTGCATCATCGTCGAGCCGGTAGCCGGCAACATGAACTGCGTGCCACCGGCGCCGGGTTTCCTGGAAGGTTTGCGCGAGCAGTGCGACAAGCACGGCGTGGTGCTGATTTTCGACGAAGTGATGACCGGCTTTCGCGTGGCCCTCGGCGGCGCCCAGGCTTACTACGGCGTCACGCCGGACCTGAGCACCTTCGGCAAGATCATCGGCGGCGGCATGCCCGTGGGCTGCTTCGGCGGCAAACGCGAAATCATGCAGCACATCGCGCCGCTTGGCCCGGTGTACCAGGCGGGCACCTTGTCGGGTAACCCGTTGGCCATGGCTGCCGGCCTGACCACCCTGCGCCTGATCAGCCGCCCGGGTTTCCACGCCGAGCTGACCGACTACACCACGCGCCTGCTCGACGGCCTGCAACAGCGCGCCGACGCGGCGGGTATCCCGTTCGTGACCACCCAGGCGGGTGGCATGTTCGGCCTGTACTTCAGCGGCGCCGATGACATTGTTACCTTTGATGACGTGATGGGCAGCGATGCCGACCTGTTCAAGCGCTTCTTCCACCTGATGCTCGAAGGCGGCGTTTACCTGGCACCGAGCGCTTTCGAAGCCGGTTTCACCTCGATCGCCCATGGCGAAGCCGAGTTGAAACTGACCCTGGATGCTGCCGAGCGCGCGTTCGCCGCGCTGAAGTAAGCCCTGATATAAGGGACACACACATCTGACGTTGCCCCTCGCAGCGTCAGATTTGCTACTTTGCCTACAGAGATTTCCTGCATTTTTCGAGAATTCACCTGTAATCCGGCAGATAACTTGCCTACGCAGCAGAAAAACGAGTAAAGACTTTGTAAGCAGGGGCCTGCTTATTTCATAATGCGCGCTTATTGGACTCCCCCGAGGGTCCGCGTGCCCCGTCAGAGGTAAGTCGATTCCCATGAAACGCACCGGCCGCACCCTGGTTCTGGGCTGCCTGTTGCTCCTTCAGCCGCTGCTGGCACATGCCCAGGCAGGCGGCAACTCGTTGTTAATCCCAGCGATGGGTCGTTGCACCCTCAATACCCAGCCAGACAGCCAGGCCGAAGCCCTGAGCGCGTGCCAGAAACAGGCCGAAGGTGGGGATGCGCAGGCGCAATACGAGTTGGGCGAGTACTTCCACGACGACAAAAACCCTGCCCGCGACCTCAACAAAGCCCTGAGCTACTTCGAGAAGGCTTCGTTGCAGGGCCACGCTCAAGCGCAATTCCAGCTGGGTAACATGTTCTTCAAAGGCGAAGGCGTGCCGGCCAATAACGTCCAGGCCTACATCGTGCTGAAAATGGCAGCGGTCAACGGTGCCGAGGACGCACTGGACACGGCCGACGAAGTCGCCGAGCACATGCAGCGCGATGAACTGGAAGTGGCGACCCAGGTACTGGGCCAGATTTTCCGCAATTATCTGCAGGAATTACAGAGTGCCGATGGGCGCTCACCCTTCTCGCCCCTGCCCGACCCAATCGCGCCTCAGGGCGACAACAGATAGCCCTGCCGGAAAGCCTCTGCACCGGCAACATGCGCAATCGTCATGCCGCTGGTGGCCATGCGCCTTAGTGATCGCACATACAGCAAACCTCCCCGAGTACAGGCAATGGCCGTCACGCTGTCGCTGATCGGGTCAATGATGTGTGCCACGACTTGACCCGCGCTCAAATAATCCCCGACCTGGGCACAAAATACGATCAAGCCGCCCACCGGGCTGACCACCGGTTCAACGCCGGCCAGCGGCGTGGGAGGGTTCAATAATGGCGGCAGCTCAGGTGCCTGGCCCGCGATGACGCCCGCGTGCGTGAGGTAGTCAATCAAGGCCTGGCAATCCTGTTCGGCCAGCTCATAACTCACGTCGGCCACACCGCGCAGCTCCAGCGTCACGGCAAAACCGGGCGGCGCCACACGTTGCGGGAAGCGCGCCTCTATATGCTGCCAAAACAAGCTGAAGCACTCATCGAAGGACTGCCCACCGGCGTCTATCGCCATAAAGCACGCTTGTGCCCCCAGGTAACGGGCCAGAGGTTCCACTTGCGGCCAGCAAACCGGCGACGCATACAGATGCTGCACGGCCTCGAAATCACAGTGCAAGTCGAGCACGATATCGGCATCGCAGGCCAGGCGCTGAAGCGTCAGGCGCATGGCCTGTACCTGGTTGGCAGGCACTTGGCTGGCGAGCACCCGAACCAGCACCGAACGAATCAACCGCAAGTTTTCCTCGGGGTCGTCGGTCAGCCGTGCCTCGACGGCATCACCCACCTGCTGGCTGACATCAAGGAAGTGCCGATTGAAGTTCTCCCGGCTGTCGTAATCGAAACGGCCTTGAGGCACATCCATCAACACTTGCTCCAGGCCCATGGGGTTGGCCACCGGCACCAACACCACCGGACCGCGCAATAGGCCCTCGGCCTCCAATCGCAACAACCTTAGCTTGAGATGCCATACCACCAACATCCCCGGCAGCTCATCGGCATGCAGGGAAGACTGGATATAGACTTTGCCCACGCCATTGGCCGGGCCGTAGTGAAAACTATGGATCTGCCGCGTCGTACCCGGCACGGTTGCTGGCAATTGATGCACGCGTTCATACATGGCGACCTCCTATCGGCTTGGGTCAAGAAATCTCAGCCAACGCTTCTCGGCCAGGTGAAAAAGGCCGACCAGAGCGAAGGTGATGCATAGATAAATAGCCGCGGCGATGCCGAAGGACTCGAACGTCAGAAAGGTCGCGGCATTGGCATCCCTGGCCACTTTCAGCACATCGGGGACCGTAGCGGTGAACGCCAACGTGGTGGAGTGCAGCATGAAAATCACCTCATTGCTGTAGTACGGCAATGAGCGGCGCAGGGCCGACGGCATGATCAGATAGGTGTAGAGCTTCCAGCCGTCGAACCCTAACGCCCTGGCGGCCTCGACTTCACCGCGCGGCATGGAGCGGATGGCACCAGCGAGGATTTCTATGGTGTAGGCGCCCGTGTTAAGGGCAAAGGCCAGCAGTGTGCAGTTCAGCGCATCACGAAAAAAAGCGTCCAGAAGCGGCTGTTCGCGCACAGCCGCCAGGCTGTATATACCGGTGTAACAAACCAGCAACTGGACATAGAGCGGCGTTCCCCGAAACAGATAAGTAAAGCCCTGTACCGGCCAACGTACCCACGCGCGGGTTGAAACTCGGGCAATCGATAACGGCAATGCCACTAGCAGCCCAAGGCATAACGAAGCACTGGTGAGCCACAGCGTCATGGCCAGGCCGGTGATTTGCTGACCGTCGGAATAGAGAAACGGCCGCCAATATTCCTGTAACAGTTCAATCATCGCTGCGCCTCCTGCTTTGCACCGCCATAACGACGCTCAAGCCAGCGCAGCACTGCATTGGACGCGCTGCTGAGGAGCAGATAAATAAAGCCCGCCAGCAACAGAAAGCTCAATAGCTGCTGGCTGCTTTTGCCAGCCACCTGAGCCACCTTGACCAAGTCTGCCAAACCGATAATCGACACCAACGCGGTAGCCTTGAGCAAGACCATCCAGTTATTGCCCAGCCCCGGCAGGGCGAAGCGCATCATCTGCGCAAAGGTTATGTAGATGAAGCTTTGGCTGGGCTTCATACCCAGCGCTTTGGCCGCCTGCGCCTGCCCACGTGGCACCGCCAACAATGCGCCACGAAAGGTCTCGGTAAAATAAGCACCGTAGATAAACCCCAGCGTCAGTACGCCCGCAGTCAAAGGGTCGATTTCGAGGTAGGCCCAGCCCATCACAGCCGTCAGCCGGCTCACAGCGGTTTGTACGCCGTAAAAGATCAGCAGCATCAACACCAGGTCCGGCACCCCACGGATCAGGGTGGTGTAGACCTGTGCTGAAACACGCCAGGCCCTGACGCGTGACAACTTGGCGCCCGCCCCGAGCAGGCCGAAGATCAGCCCCAGCAACAGCGATAACAGCGCCAGCTTCAAGGTCACCCATACGCCTTGCAGCAGTAACGGCGCAAAACCCTCCAGGGTCGCGACAAAGCGCGCAACGTTCTCCAGCATGACGACGCCCTCCAACGATGATGGCGGGCGGTCAATTGCCGCTGAACATGTCGACGCCTGGGAAATACTGTTCCTGCAGGCGAGCATAGGTGCCATCGGCATGCAGCGCTGCCAGGCCCTGATCCAGCAGAGTCTTCAGCGCCAGATTGCCCTTGGCGATGCCAATGGCGCTCATGGAAGGCATCAGTTCGCTTTCTATGACCTTGCCCAATTCGAAACCGGCACCTTGAGGCGAGCGCAAAAAGCCACTTTGCGCCTGTTGGGCGTCCTGCAACGAAGCGTTAAGCCGACCCGCCACAAGGTCGGCGTAAACCTGTTCCTGATCGGCGTAGGCCACCACTTTCATGCCCTGGATGGCCAACACGCGCTTGGCGTAGGCTTCCTGAGTACTGCCCTGCAAATAGCCCACGGACTTGCCCTTGGCGTCGCCAAGGTCGGTGCCGGCCTTGAACACCATGGCGGAGGGGCTGGAGAACACTTCCGAAGAAAAGTCGATGATCCTGCGCCGCGCTTCGGTCACGGTTACCGACGCCAGTATGGCGTCGATCTTGCCGGCCCGGAGGCTGGGAACCAGGCCATCAAAATCGCTTTCGACCCATTGGCAGCGCACCTTCAAATGCGCGCAGATGGCGTTGCCGATATCAATCTCGAAACCGACCAAAGTACCGGTATTGTCTTTATAGGCAAAAGGCGCGTAGTTAGGGTCGGCACCGAAACGTATGACCTCATAGTTGTTGGCGGACACCAAGTTGCTCACCACTACGGAAGCCAACACCGATAACATCAGAACTAATTTTTTCATTATTTTATTCCTTGTTATTGTTTGCACAGCAGGAAGTTACAACACCTCTAAATGAGGAATTTCGCGACGCATGACCAACGAGCCGGCGGGCGCATCAAACTCACGCGCCAGCCGATGCCCTGAATACACAGCAGCCGCAATGGTTCCAGGCGCCAGGCAGTCCCCCACCAATGCGATCGACTCAATACCCGCCTCAAAGCATTGCTCAGTAGCCTCGTTGAGTGCCTGGTACAGACCTTGTTCAGGCTCACGGGAGGTCACCAGCACCAACGACGCCACGGGAATGAACCTTGGCCGGCCGGTGTACATACAGCTGGCAACCGCACCTTCAGGCGTCACCGCCGCCAGCGAGTGGGAGGCGATGATCGTGACATTGAGTTCCAGCAGGCGACGCTGGATGCGGTGTTGTTCAAGCGTGTTATGGGTCCAGGTCGCCACATCCGTCGCCGGTGTGACAAAGATCACCTCCACGCCCAGCGCTACCAACTGCTCTGCCAACACACTGCCCATGTAGTAGTGGTCATCATCGAACAGCAGCACCGGTGAAGCAGGAACTGTCCCGGCCAGCAGATCATCCGGGGTCCATACCGGCAGATGTTCCAACCCCGGCAAGGCCTGGCGCAGTGCACGCCCCAGACCATCGGTGCGCCAGCGCGAACCGGTGGCGATAAACACGTGGGCGGCGGCGAAGTCCAACACGTCCTGGGCTTGTAGCTGGCTTTCGCGATAGATCTCTACTGCAGGCAATCGGCTGAGGGCGTCCAGCCGGTAGTCGAGCACCCGTGACCAACTGGCCAACCCAGGCAGCCTGGCTTCAAGAGACACGCGCCCGCCCAGCGTGCGCGTGCCTTCGACCAGTGCCACCTCCATGCCCCGCGCGCCCAGTATCCGCGCACATTCCAGGCCGGCAGGCCCTGCCCCGACCACCAGCGCGCGCGCAGGGTTATGCGCACGGGGTGCCGACTCAGGGTGCCAGCCGCGCCGCCATTCTTCACCCAGGGTGGGGTTTTGCGTGCAGCGCAGCGGGGTGCTGGTGTGGTCACCACTGACACAGACGTTGCAGCCGATGCATTCGCGAATCTCCTCCAGACGCCCCTCCTCTATTTTCTTCGGCAAGAAGGGATCGGCAATCGAGGGACGGGCAGCGCCGATCAGGTCCAACACACCTCGACGCACCAATGAGACCATGGTGTCCGGTGAGGTAAACCGGCCCACGCCCACCACCGGCTTGGTGGTCAGCGCTTTGAGCCCGAGCAGGAACGCCTCTTGAAAACCCTCAGGGGCAAATCGTGAGGTCACGCTGTCGTTGGACCAGTCGGCAACGTTGACATCCCACAGGTCCGGCAGCTGCGCCAAAAGCGAAAAAATCTCGCGGCCTTCGCCCTCGCAGGCCAGCCCGCCAGCGACCTGTTCATCCACGGCCAGCCGCACGGCGACTGCGCAACGATCACCCACCGCATCGCGGGTATCTTCGATCAATTCACGCAACAGCCGTACACGATTCTCCAACACCCCACCGTACTCATCGGTGCGCCGGTTATTGCGTGGGGTCAGAAAGTGAAACGGCAGGCCAAGGTCGTGGCCGGCATACACGTAGATAATGTCGAAACCCGCCTGGCGTGCCCGCAACGCAGCAGCACGATGCATCTGGCGCAGTTGCTTGATATCGGCGCGGCTCATGGCTCGGGCCTGCACCGGGTCGTATCCACGCACCGGTGTATTGGAAGGCGCCCAGGGGATTTCGCGGCTATAGCGATTGGGTGCCGAATAGCCATTGAACGCCAGTTCGACGCCGGCCAATGACCCATGCAGATGCACGGCCTCACACATTTTCGCCAGCGCGGGGATGTCGCGTTCATCCCATAAGCGCGCTTCTATATAGGGCGAAAACTCGCTCAGCGGGCTGATCTCGCACTCCTCCGTACACACCACCCCCCAACCCCCCTCGGCTTTGACCCCGCGCATGGCGGCCATGGCCGAGGGGTGCACATGGCCCATGCCATTACAGTGCGGCACTTGGTAAAAGCGATTACGCGTGCGAACCGGCCCAATGTGTACCGGTTCAAACAGAATGTCATACCGAGGATCGCGCACAGGGCTACTCCCGAACCAACAAGTTCGCTAATGACAGTTAAATAAAAAGCGTTAGTTAAATAACGCTTAAAAGGTCAACTCTGGGTGTAACCCACAAACGCCTGATGCAACTGAGCGATCGCACTCAAGTGCCCTTCCATCTCGGGGCCCAGTTGTTTGGACATATCGTTAATCAACAAGTGAGTCAGCGATAACATGGTGGCCGTCGAGTCCCATAACAAATCAAACTCGGTCGACACCCGAAACACTTCGTTGGCGTTTTTATCAGCCCACTCACAAAAGTTGTCGGTTATCAGCGTGACCGCAATGCCGCGTTTGCGTGCCGCCTGGCACAGCAGTAAAGACTGGCGGGAATGGCGTCGCGCCTCGTAGACAATCAGCATTGAATCGGCAGACGGCGCCAGCAACACCTCGCCGAAATGCCCTGACGCACCGTCCACCAGATGCACGCCTGTGCGCAGGTATTGCAACATGTGGACCATGGAGCAGGCGATGCCCCGCTCGGTGCCGAAACCGGCGACAAAAACCTGCGGGCTTTGCGCCAGCCTTGATGTCACCACGCGCCAAGGCTCGGTGCGGGTGTATTCGTAGACCCGCACCAACGCCGCGATCTCCAGTTGCAGGCTGTTGGCCAGCGGGTTGGCGTCGCCGTCGCCTTCTGCCTGGAACGCGCGCAGCCGGTCGCCGATCAGCCACGGGCTGTCACCCAGGTCGGCTTTAAGTTCGTGTTTAAGGTCTTTGAAATGCTTGTAGCCCAACGCCCGGCAGAAGCGGCCGACGGTGGACTCGCTGATTTGGAGCTTGTGCGCCACCTGCGCCGAATTCTCGAACGGCAGGTCCTTGAGGTTCGCCAGGATATAGGCCGCCAGCGCCCGATAAGCCTGGGACCTGGATGACAACTGGTGTTCGAGGGATTTTTTTATGGATGTGCTCATGGCGTCCTCTCTGCATGGGCACAAACTGCTATTTTTCTGTCAAGCCGTCAATCGCGACTGAAAAGTTTCAGAATCGTCTTACAAAACCACACCACAAGCGCAGTGTTACTTTTCCGGCATCGGCATCGGAAACGGCATCACATTGCTGGTGCCGCGCGCTTCGCTGATCTTCGGCGTGCCCAGGCGCTCGACTTCATCGATGCGCACAATCGAATGCATCGGCACAAAGCTGCGCACCACGCCTTCAAATTGCGCCTTGAGTTTTTCTTCGCCCGGGTCGACGACCAGCTGCGTGCGCTCGCCAAAGACGAACTCTTCCACTTCCAGGAAGCCCCACAGATCACTTTGATAGATCTGCTTGGCGTACATTTCGAACACCTGGCCCTGGTTGAGGAAAATCACCTTGTAGATTGGAGCTTCACGTTTGGTCATGGTGGGCGGATAACACATCGGGGATATAAAAGAGGGCGCGAACTATAGCATGGCACCCGATGCACAGCGCTAGGAACCAATGGGCATGCCCCCTATAATGCGCGGTTCTTTACCACCAGTTGATGATTCCCATGGCCAAGAAGCTTTACATCGAAACCCACGGTTGCCAGATGAACGAGTACGACAGCTCGCGCATGGTCGACCTGCTGGGCGAACACCAGGCCCTGGAAGTCACTGCCCGCGCCGAAGATGCCGACGTCATCCTGCTCAATACCTGCTCGATCCGCGAGCGTGCCCAGGACCGTGTGTACTCCCAGCTGGGCCGCTGGCGTGAATTGAAACTGGCCAACCCGGACATGGTGATCGCCGTCGGCGGCTGCGTGGCCAGCCAGGAAGGCGCCGCGATCCGCGACCGCGCGCCCTATGTCGATGTGGTTTTCGGCCCGCAAACCCTGCACCGCCTGCCCGAAATGATCGACGCCGCCCGCATCACCAAGCTGCCGCAGGTGGACGTGTCGTTCCCGGAAATCGAAAAATTCGACCATTTGCCCGAACCGCGCATCGACGGGCCGAGTGCCTATGTGTCGGTGATGGAAGGCTGCAGCAAGTACTGCACCTTCTGCGTGGTGCCCTACACCCGTGGCGAAGAGGTCAGCCGGCCGTTTGACGACGTCCTGGCGGAAATCATCCACCTGGCCGAAAACGGCGTGCGTGAAGTGACTTTGCTGGGCCAGAACGTCAACGGCTATCGCGGCCAGACCCACGACGGGCGCATGGTTGACCTCGCGGAGTTGATCCGCGTAGTGGCAGCGGTGGATGGCATCGAGCGTATTCGCTACACCACCTCGCACCCACTGGAGTTCTCCGACAGCCTGATCCAGGCGCACGCCGAGGTGCCGGAGCTGGTCAAACACCTGCACTTGCCGGTGCAGTCGGGTTCGGACCGTATTCTGGCGGCGATGAAGCGCAACCACACGGCCCTGGAGTACAAATCCAAGCTGCGTAAATTGCGCGCCGCTGTACCGGGTATCTGCATCAGCTCGGACTTTATCGTCGGCTTCCCTGGCGAGACCGAGAAAGATTTCGAGCAGACTATGAAGCTGATCGAAGACGTCGGTTTCGACTTCTCGTATTCGTTCGTCTACAGCCAGCGCCCGGGCACGCCGGCAGCGGACCTGGCAGATGAAACGCCGGAAGCGCTGAAAAAAGAACGCTTGAATGCGCTGCAACATCGCCTGAACCAGCAAGGTTTCGAGATCAGCCGACAAATGGTCGGCTCGATCCAGCGCATCCTGGTGACCGACTACTCGAAAAAAGACCCGGGCGAGTTGCAAGGGCGTACCGAGAACAACCGGATCGTCAACTTCCGCTGTGACACGCCCACCTTGATCGGCCAGTTTGCCGATGTGCACATCGATGCGGCGCAACCGCACTCGCTGCGCGGGTCGTTGGTTAACTGATCGACAACCTGATGAAGATCAAATGTGGGAGCTGGCTTGTGTGGGAGCGGGCTTGCTCGCGAATGCGGTCGGTCAGCAGCAAATGTGCCGACTGATACACCGCATTCGCGAGCAAGCCCGCTCCCACATAGGAACTGCGCTGTACTCAAGCCTTATATAAGTACTTTCGTACCCGCGCCACTGGCGTTATCCTCTCCTTCACCTAAACAGCCAAAGGGCGGCTAAAAGCAACCTTGAACGCACCCATAGCAGAACCCCATCGTTTTATCCTCGAGCCGTTTGAGGCTCGCCGTTTCGCCAACCTGTGCGGACAGTTCGACGAGCACCTGCGCCTGATCGAACAACGCCTGAGCATCGAGATCCGCAACCGCGGCAATCAGTTCGAGCTTATTGGTGAACCCCAGCACACCACGTCTGCAGAAAACCTGCTCCGCCGCCTCTACCGTGAAACCAAGGGTAGTGAGCTGTCGCCGGAAACCGTGCACCTGTACTTACAAGAATCGGCCGTGGAAGACCTGGCCAACAACCCGGTAGCCGAAGCCAGCGTGGCCCTGCGAACCAAGAAAGGCATGATTCGCCCAAAGGGCTTGAATCAGCAGAAGTACGTCAAGGCAATCCTCGGTAACGATATCAATTTCGGCATCGGCCCCGCCGGTACCGGCAAGACCTACCTGGCCGTGGCCTGTGCGGTCGACGCCCTTGAGCGCGAGCAAGTGCGGCGCATCCTGCTGGTGCGCCCGGCGGTCGAGGCTGGCGAGAAGCTTGGCTTCCTGCCCGGCGACCTGGCCCAGAAGATCGACCCGTACCTGCGCCCGCTCTACGACGCGCTGTACGAGATGCTTGGCTTTGAATACGTGGCCAAGCTGATTGAACGTCAGGTGATCGAAATCGCCCCGCTGGCCTACATGCGTGGCCGCACCTTGAGCAACAGTTTCATCATCCTCGACGAAAGCCAGAACACCACGGTCGAGCAAATGAAGATGTTCCTGACCCGCATCGGGTTTGGCTCTACGGCCATCATCACCGGCGACATTACCCAGGTTGACCTGCCCAAGGGCACCAAGTCAGGGTTGAGCCATGTGATTGAAGTGCTCAAGGACGTGCCGGGGATCAGTTTCACGCACTTCTCACCCAAGGACGTAGTGCGCCACCCGCTGGTGCAGCGCATCGTCGAAGCCTACGAGCGCTTCGAACACCGTGATGACGGTTTGTCCAAGGACGCCCGCCACAATGCTTGAGCTAGACCTGCAGCTGGCCACTGACGCGCCCGCCCCCACTGAAGAACAATTCCGCCAATGGTGCGCGCTGGCCTTGCGCCAGCGCACCGCCGACTCGGAGCTGACCATTCGCCTGGTGGACGAGCCCGAAGGCCGTGAACTGAATCACACCTGGCGTCAAAAAGACTACGCGACCAACGTGCTGTCCTTCCCTGCCGACGTGCCGGATGAATTACTGGATATCCCGTTACTGGGCGACCTGGTCATCTGTGTCGAGGTGGTGGAGCGTGAAGCGAAGGAACAAGGCAAGGAACTTGAGGCCCATTGGGCCCATCTAGTCATCCACGGCTGCTTGCATCTCTTGGGTTACGACCATATAGACGATGACGAAGCTGAGGAAATGGAAACTCTGGAACAAACGTTGCTTGCAGAATTAGGTCATCCGGACCCTTATGCAGATGACGAAAACTGATCAACACTCAACTGACACAACAAAGGATTTAGAGTAATCGCTATGAGCGAAGACCGATCGAGCAACGGGCAGAAGTCATGGCTGGGTAAACTGACCCAGGCTTTTGCCCACGAGCCGAAAAATCGCCAGGAGCTGCTGGAGCTGCTGCGCGAGGCCCATCAGAACAAGTTGCTGGACAGCGAAGCGCTGGCCATCGTCGAAGGCGCCATCCAGGTGGCTGACCTGCAAGTACGCGACATCATGGTCCCGCGCTCGCAGATGATCAGCATCAAGGCGACCCAGACCCCACGGGAATTCCTCCCGGCCGTGATCGACTCGGCGCACTCGCGCTACCCGGTAATCGGTGAAAGCCATGACGACGTCATGGGTGTCCTGCTGGCCAAGGACCTGTTGCCGCTGATCCTCAAGGAGAACGGCGACAACTTCAACATCAAGGACCTGCTGCGCCCGGCCACCTTCGTGCCTGAATCCAAGCGCCTGAATGTGCTGCTGCGCGAGTTTCGCGCCAACCACAATCACATGGCCATTGTGATCGACGAATACGGCGGCGTGGCTGGTCTTGTGACCATCGAAGACGTACTTGAGCAAATCGTCGGCGACATCGAAGACGAGCACGACGTCGAAGAAGACAGCTACATCAAGCCGCTGCCCAGCGGTGATTTCCTGGTCAAGGCGCTGACGCCGATCGAGAACTTCAACGAGTTCTTCGACAGCGAATTCTCGGATGATGAGTTCGACACCGTGGGCGGTTTGGTGATGAGTGCGTTCGGGCACCTGCCAAAACGTAACGAAACCACCGAGATTGGCGCTTATCGCTTCCGCATTCTGAATGCCGACAGTCGCCGAATTCACTTGATTCGCCTGACTCCGATTGCCCGCTAAGGACTGATATGCGCCGTCTGATTGCACCCGGCTGGCCCGGTAACCTGCTGGCCGCGGTGGCTGGCGCCGTCACTACCCTGGCGCTGGCGCCGTTCGATCTGTGGCCATTTGCGCTACTGGCCGTCGGGCTGTTCTATGTGGGGCTGCGCGAGCTGACGCCACGCCAGGCCCTGGGCCGTGGCTGGTGTTTTGGCTTTGGCCTGTTCGGCGCCGGCACCAGCTGGATCTACTACAGCATTCACCACTTCGGCGGCGCTTCGGTGTTGCTGGCTGGCTTTTTGATGCTGCTGTTTACTGCGGCGATTGCCTGGTTCTTCGCCTTGCCCGCTTGGCTGTGGGCGCGCTGGTTGCGCCGCAATGAAGCGCCGCTGGCCGATGCGCTGACCTTTGCGGCGCTGTGGGTTGGCCAGGAAGCCTTTCGTGGTTGGTTCCTGACCGGTTTCCCTTGGCTGTACTCCGGTTACAGCCAACTCGACGGCCCGCTCACTGGCCTTGCGCCACTGGGCGGCATGTGGCTGATCTCCTTCGCCCTGGCGCTGACGGCTGCCGTGCTGTGCAACCTGCCACGCCTGTTGGCAAGCAAGCGCAACGGGTTTATCGGCGCGGGGCTGGTGCTGTTGGTTGCACCCTGGGCCATCGGCCTGGCGCTCAAGCATCACGCCTGGACCTCGCCCTCCGGCGCACCACTGACCGTGGCGGCGATTCAGGGCAATGTCGAACAGAGCATGAAATGGGACCCCGCGCAGATCGATGCGCAGTTGGCGCTGTACCGCGACATGAGTTTCAGCTCCAAGCCCGTAGACCTGCTGGTATGGCCGGAAACCGCCGTGCCGGTGCTCAAGGAATCGGTGGAAGGCTACCTGGGCATGATGGGCAAGTTTGCCGCCGACCGGCACACCGCGCTGATCACCGGCGTACCGATCCGCCAGGAAGTGCACCACCAGAAGCGCTACTTCAACGGCATCACCGTGGTGGGCGAAGGCGAAGGCACTTACCTCAAGCAAAAACTGGTGCCTTTTGGTGAGTACGTGCCGCTGCAAGACATGCTGCGCGGGCTGATTGCCTTCTTCGACTTGCCGATGTCAGACTTCGCCCGCGGCCCGTCCGACCAGGCGATGCTGCAGGCCAAGGGCTATCAGATTGCGCCGTTCATTTGCTACGAAGTGGTGTACCCGGAATTCGCCGCCGGCCTGTCGGCCCAGAGCGATTTGCTGCTGACCATCAGCAACGACACCTGGTTTGGCCGTTCCATTGGCCCGCTGCAACACCTGCAAATGGCGCAGATGCGTGCGTTGGAGGCGGGCCGTTGGATGATCCGCGCCACCAACAATGGCGTGACTGGCCTGATCAACCCATTTGGACAGATCACCGCGCAGATCCCGCAGTTTGAACGCGGGATTCTCTACGGCGAAGTGGTGCCGATGCACAACCTGACGCCGTACCTGCAATGGCGTTCGTGGCCGCTGATCATTGTGTGCCTGGTTTTATTTGGTTGGGCGCTTCTGGCAGGCCGTATGTCGAAAACCGTCTAAACGAACACCACAAAACCAGTGTGGGAGCTGGCTTGTGTGGGAGCGGGCTTGCTCGCGAAAGCGGTGTGTCAGTCAACATATCGTCAACTGGCACACCGCTTTCG
>NZ_CBFHAZ010000113.1:0-20466 GCF_965653655.1 Pseudomonas onubensis
GTGTGTCAGCCACTGAAGTGTTGACTGATACACCGTATTCGCGAGCAAGCCCGCTCCCACATAAGATCTGTGTTCAGCCCACGATCGGCGTACAGAGTTCCACCAGCGTGCCATCCGGGCAACGCACATACGACACCACTTGCCCCCAGGGCTTGGTGCTGGGTGGCGACAGCTCCTTCGCACCGTGCAGCAGAGCCTTGGCATGGGCGACGAATACATCCTCAGTGACAAACCCCACCTCCATCCCCAGCGGCTTTCGGGAGGCGTGCGCCTCGACGTGCCCGCCGTCGAAGTTCAGTTCGCCCAACTCATGCGCGGCGAACGACAGCGTGGTGTCACCCGTTTCCAACTCGCCATAAGTGCCGGACTCATGCAAAAAACGGCGACTGAAACCGAAGGCTGTTTCAAAGAATGCCAGTGACGCGGCAACGTCAGGCACATAGATGATGGTGTAGGCGAATTTCAAGACAGGCACTCCTTGCTGAAAAATAACCGGTCAAGGCACCTGCACGGCGATAGGAAAACCCACGCTATGGCTAAGCCAATAATGACCAGCACGATAGCGATCCTTTGACCCTCAAGCGCTGATTTATAGTACCAAAGGCGCCGGATGAACAGTGTTCACATAGACGCAGCCCGCCGGGCTTTCTAAACTGCGGCTTGTCTTGGGGAAAGGGGCAGGCGCCGATGAATCGTAATGAACTACGCAAGGCCGACATCAACCTGATGGTGGTTTTCGAAGCACTGATGCTCGAGCGCAATGTAACGCGAGTGGCAGAGAAACTGTTTCTCGGCCAGCCGACCATCAGTTCGGCCCTCAACCGCTTGCGCACCTTGTTCAACGACCCGCTGTTTATTCGCGTCGGCCACCGCATGGAGCCCACCGCGCGGGCCGAGGAGATCATCCAGCATCTATCGCCGGCCCTCGATTCGTTGTCGTCAGCCTTGAGCCTGACCCACGATTTCGACCCAACCCAAAGCACCATGACCTTCCGCATCGGCTTGTCCGATGACGTCGAGTTCGGCTTGCTGCCGCCGCTGTTGCGGGCCTTGCGCCAGGAAGCGCCGTTGGTGGTGTTCGTGGTGCAGCACGTCGATTACTGGCGTATCCCCGACCTGCTGGCTTCCGGCGATATCACCGTGGGCATCACCCAGACCCGCGGCCTGCCGGCCAATGCCAAGCGCAAGTTGTTGCGGCATATCCGCCCCTGCCTGTTGCGTGCCGATGCCTCGGCTACACCGCTGACCCTCGACGAATATTGCGCCCGTCCCCATGTGCTGGTGTCTCACACCGCCAACGTGTCCGGGTTTGCCGATGAGTGGTTGGCCGAGATTGGTCGCAAACGGCATGTGGTGCTGTCTGTACCCCAATACAGTGCATTGCCGGCGCTGCTCGCCGGCACCGACATGATCGCCAGCCTGCCGGATTACACCGCCCATGCCATGGCCGCCGGCGGCAACCTGTTCTGTGAGCCGTTCCCGTTCGAAACCCCAACCCTGGACCTGTCCATGGTCTGGCTCAGCCACGTCGACACGGACCCTGCCGAACGCTGGATGCGTTCACGCTTGGAGGCGTTCATGAGTGAACGCGACAGGCTGCCGGTACTCGCAGAAAAATCTTGAGATAAGCCTTCAGGGAGATCCACCGATGACGTTATCCCGTTCTTTGCTGCGTGGGCGCGGCAGTCATGACAGCGGCAAGGTGGGGATGGTCGAGCTGTTCTTCGACCTGGTGTTCGTGTTCGCCGTGACCCAGTTGTCCCACTCGCTGCTGGCCCACCTGACCCTCGGCGGCGCCGTGCAGGTGGCGCTGATGATGGTCGCGGTGTGGTGGGTGTGGATCTTCACCTCATGGATCACCAACTGGCTCGACCCGGAAAAAATCCCCATCCGTATCGGCCTGTTCGGCTTGATGGTGGCCGGCCTGTTGCTGTCCTCATCAATCCCCAAAGCCTTCACCGATCGCGGCCTGTTGTTCGCCGGTGCCTACGTCTTTATGCAGGTGGGCCGCACGCTGTTCGCGTTGTGGGCCGTGCGCGGCGAGTCGCTGAACATGACCCGCAACTTTCAGCGGATCCTCGCATGGATGCTGTGTTCCGGGGTGTTCTGGATCAGTGGCGCGTTGGTCGAAGGCGAGCAGCGCCTGGCCTTCTGGGCGTTGGCGCTGCTGATAGAGCTGATATCGCCGTCGGTGTATTTCTGGGTGCCAGGGCTTGGGCGCTCGACCCTGGCGGACTGGAATGTCGAAGGCAACCACATGGCCGAGCGTTGCGGGCTGTTTGTGATTATCGCCCTCGGTGAATCCTTGCTGGTGACCGGTGCCACGTTCGCCGAGTTGCCCTGGAGCGTCGAAGGCCTGGGGGCTTTCCTGGTGGCCGTGGTGGGCAGCATTGCGCTGTGGTGGATCTATTTCGACAGCGGCGCCGAGCGCGCCCATCACCGGATTGCCAGCTCCGCCGACCCTGGCCGCCAGGCGCGGATCGCCTACACCTACCTGCACGTGCTGATCGTCGCCGGGATCATCGTCAGCGCGGTGGCCGACGAATTGGTGCTGGTGCATCCGGGGCACGCCAGCCAAGCGGGCATCGTGGCGATTATTGCCGGGCCGTTTTTGTTTTTGCTGGGCAGTGCGATGTTCAAGTGGGTGATGAGTGACCGACCGCTGCCACCGTTCTCGCACCTTGGCGGTTTACTGATGTTGCTGGTGCTGTTGCCGCTGGGGTTGCAACAGATGTTTTCGGCGCTGGCGCTGGGGGCGTTGACCACGGCGGTGCTGGTGATCGTGGCCTGCTGGGAAAGTCGTTCGTTGCGAGGGCTGACCGAAGTTTCACATTGAAATCGGTCTGACTTCGTTTAACTGCATGCTATATGTAGGTTTCTTTTCAAGCCCACTCGGAGCTTTTCATGCCGCACCTGCACCTGGAATATACCGCCAACCTGACTGGCCTCGCCGTCGAGAAAACTCTGCTGCGCCTGAACAACGTGCTGATGGCGTCCGGGCAGTTCGGTTCCGAATTCGATATCAAGAGCCGCGCAATCAAGGTCGAAAGTTTCCAGGTGGGTACTTCGCTCAGCCCGCGTGGTTTTATTGCGGTGAAGCTGTCGCTGCTCAGCGGGCGCTCACCGCAAGTCAAACAGCAGTTGTCGGAAAGCTTGTTGGCGGCCCTGCAGGACGCCGCTGAGTGGCCGGCTGATCTGCAGGTTCAACTCAGTGTCCAGTTGCTGGACATGGATCGTGACTCCTACAGCAAAGTCGCTATTGGCTGAGGGTTACAACAAGCCCTGATCGGCGCACACCTTGACGATCTGCTCACGAAGCCAGGTATTGGCGCTGTCCTGGCCGCTGGTTTCATTCCACTGCATGTCCAGGGTAAACCCCGGCAACCCGTTCGGCGCTTCGCAATGGCCGAACACGCTGGCCGGTGCCAGCAGCTTTTGCACACGGCGGGGCAGGGTGACGATAAAGTCGGTGCCGCTGACCATCTTCAAGGCGGCACTGTAGCTGTTGGCACGGGCAATCACCTGGCGCTTGTGGGCCTGGCGTGCAAGCCAGCCGTCGATCATGTTGGTGTCGGAGGTCCAGGGCGTGGGAAACACGTGGCGGCGTTCGACAAACGATTGCAGGCTAAAAGCCGGTTCGCGCGGGCTCGAACGTTTATCGAACACACACACCAAGTCGTCTTCCAGCAGCATCTGGGTCTTGAAGTCTTTGTAGGCACGGTGAAAGTGCGGGCCGAAACAAATCACCAGGTCGAGGCGGCCTTCGCGCAGGTCGGCGGCGGGCAGCTCGGTTTCGAGTTTTTGCACATTGACGATCACCGGCAAGTCGGCCCGATCGAAGTTCTTCAACAGGCGCGGCAAAATCAGTTGCTCGAAGTATTCCGGGGCACAGACGTTGAAGGTCACTGCCTTCTGCGTCGGGTCGAAGGCCTGGCTGCCGGCATGGCACAGGTTGATGCTTTCAAGGATCTTCTGCACGTGTTTGTACATGGTGGTGGCCTTGTACGTCGGGCGCATGCCGGCCCGCGTGTTGATAAACAGCTCATCCTCAAAACTGGTGCGCAGCTTCTTCAGGCTGTAGCTCACGGTTGACTGACTGACGAACAGCGTCTCGGACACCTCGGTAACGCTGCTCTGGTCATAGACGGCAATAAACACCATCAAGTCCTGCATATCGAGCTTTCTGAGCAAGTTACTGTTTAGCATCGGTTTCGTCCGTAAACCCTTTGTACCGAACTCAGTACAAGACTGGCAAAAGCTTAACGGAGCGGTCGTGCCAATAGAAAGCACTGTAGGACGTTTCTATGTTTGGTGTGGGACATAAAATGTTGGCAACACGACGTTACTGAATATGTCGGCTGTAATGCTTTGGATTGAAGCGTGTAACGATCACCAGCATCAGCACAATCACGCCGGTCAGTGACCACCAGGCCCATTCGAAGCTGCCGAGTTGATCGCGGATCATCCCGGCGATAAGTGGCGACAGGCCAGCAATCAGGTAGCCGATGCCTTGCACAAAGGCGGTCAGGCCGCCGGCACGGCGCGGGTTGTCCAGGTGGTCGAGGGACAGGATCAGGCTCATCGGGAACAGGCCGCCGATGCCCAGGCCAAGCAGGCACGGCCACAGCAGGCTGAGATGTTGCGGGCTGAGAATGAGGCCGCAGAAGCCAAAGATGATCAACACCAGCAACACGGCGACCACCCCGCGTTTATCCTGGCGACGGTTGGCGATGGCCGGGGTAATCAGGCCGGAGATCACTTCCATCGCGGTCAGAAAACCCAGCAACAAACCGGCGTTCTGTTCGCTCCAGCCTTGCTCCACGTAGTACGGCGCCAACCACGCCAGCACACAGGTGTAGGACGCCGTACCCAGGCCAAAAAAGACCGCCAGCAACCAGGCGCGGCGGTTGCCGAAAAACGACGCCTGTTTACCCGGCCCGGCTTGGGACAATGGTGGCAGCGCCGCGCGCTGGGCGTACCAGCACACCAGGGCAATCAATGCCAGTACCGACCAGGTCGCCAGGCCGATGCGCCAGCTGCCGGTCTGCACTTGCACGAATGGCGCGAACGACGCCGCCAGCGCTGCGCCGCCCATGATTGCGGTGACGTACAGGCCCATGAACAGCGAAACATTGTCACTGAAGCGCGACTTGATCAGCGCCGGCATCAACGCCTGGATCAGCGCGATACCCACACCGGCCGCCATTGCGCTGACGATCAGCTCCAGCGCCGAATCCACAAACAACCGCGACAGCGTGGCCAGACCGATCACCACCAGCGACACCACAATGCTGCGGTGCTCGCCAAGCCGCTTGGCCAGGCCCATGCCAAAAAACATCGCCAGGCCCATGGCCATGACCGGCAGCATGGTCAGCAAGGCCGCGCTGCTGAAACTCAATGGCACATCACCGCGAATCGACGACAGCAGTGGGCCGACGGCGGCCATTGACGGGCGCAGGTTAAGCGCGACCAGCACAACGCTGATCATCAGCCACACGGCGGTGGCGGGTTTTGCCTGAACGTTTTCCATGGGTGGGCCTTGAGTGAACAAGGGCGAATCAGGCCATGGGCGGGGCAACGGGGCAAATCAGAAAGTCGCTGGGGCTATCTAAAAATTGCGAATAGCAGGCGCACCGCAAAACAAAATGTGGGAGCGGGCTTGCTCGCGAAAGCGGTGTGTCCGTCAAAGATGTTCTAACTGATTAATCGCATTCGCGAGCAAGCCCGCTCCCACAGGGGACCTACTGCGTTACAGAGCGCGAATCACATGCTTGATCTCCTGAAACGCCGCCAACCCCCACGGCCCAAGCTCTCGGCCGATACTGCTCTGCTTGTAACCGCCCCACGCCGTTTGCGGGAAGATCACCTGCGGTGCGTTGATCCACACCAGGCCCGCCTGCAAGGCATTCGCCACGCGTTCAGCGGTTTCGACATTGGCGCTCACCACACTGGCGACCAGGCCGAAATCGCTGTCGTTGGCCAGGGTGATGGCCTCGGCTTCAGTGGCAAAGCGCCGTACACACAGCACCGGGCCGAAGATCTCTTCATTCCACAAGGCGCTGCCCAACGGCACGTCGGTAAACACCGTTGGGCGAATGAAAAACCCTTTTTCCAGGTTCGCCGGGCGGGCGCCGCCACACAACAGCCGCGCGCCCTCATCGATGCCGCGCTGGATATGCCCCAGCACCCGCTGATATTGCGCACGGTTGATCAGCGCGCCCATCTCCACATCCTCGGCAAACGGGTCCGCCACGCGAATCGCTTCAGCCCGTGCCTGCAAACGCAGCAGGAATTCATCTGCCAGGTTGTCGGCCACCAACACGCGACTGGTGGCCGAACAGATCTGCCCCGCGTTGAAAAACCCACCGCCACAGGCCAGCTCCACCGCCAGGTCGAGGTCGGCATCGGCCAACACCAGCAATGAAGATTTGCCGCCCAGCTCCAGGCTCACACCCTTGATGGTTTCGGCGGCGCGCTGCATCACCTGCACGCCCACCGCATTGCTGCCGGTGAAGGAGATTTTCGCCACGCGACGGTCCGCCGCCAGCGGCGCACCGACCGCAAGGCCGGTGCCACACACCAGGTTGAACACACCCGCAGGGAAGCCGGCTTCGGCAATAATCCGCGCCAATTGCAACTCTGCCAGGGGCGTGACTTCCGACGGCTTAAGCACCACGCAGCAACCGGCCGCCAATGCAGGGGCGAGCTTCCAGGCGGTGGTCACCATCGGGAAATTCCACGGCACGATCAAGCCCACCACGCCGCATGGTTCGCGGCGCAGGCGTGCGCTGAAATCGTCGCTGGGCAATGCCACCGGGCTGTCTTGTCCTGCGTCCATCGCGTCGCAGAGGCCAGCGTAGTATTCGAAGGTGGCGATCACGTCATCCACATCAATACCGGCTTCAAACAGCGGCTTGCCGTTGTTGCTCGACTGCAACTGCATCAGCGGTTCACGTTGCTCGCTCACACCTTGGGCGACCTTGCGCAACAGGGCGCCGCGATCACGGCCGCTGCTTTTTGACCAATCGACAAAAGCCGCGCTGGCTGCATCAACCGCCAGCTGCACTGCTGAGGCATCGCCCACGCTGACGTGGGCCAATGTCGCTTCGGTGGCCGGGTTAATCACCTCCAGCAGCGCATGGCCCGCTTGCCATTGGCCATTGATAAACACACCGTTCAAGACTGCGTTCATACGGCCACCTCCCGCATCCACAGCCCTTGGTCGATTTCAATCAGTGTCGGCCCCTGGCGATCCGCGGCGGTGCGCAACGCGCTGCGCAAAGGCTCGATGCCCTGGATACGTTCTGCGGCGCAACCCAAGGCCTTGGCTACGCCGATAAAGTCCGGGGTGTAGATGTCCACACCAACCGGTTCGATGGCGCGGTTGAGCATGTATTTCTTGATCTCTTCATAGCCCTGGTTATTCCACAGCAACACAATCACCGGCACCTGCGCCTCTACCGCGCTGGCCAGTTCCGGCAGGGAAAATTGCAGGCCGCCGTCGCCGATCAGGCACACCACCGGCTGGCCGTCACCTCGACCCAGCCAGGCACCGATGGCGGCGGGCAGGGCGTAGCCCAAGGTGCCGTAGCCGGTGGACGAATTGAACCAGCGGCGTGGGTGGTCAAGGTTCAGGGTCAGGTTGCCGCTGTACACCGGCTGGGTGGAGTCACCCACCAGCACAGCGTTGGGCAGCGCTTGCAGCACGGTGTTGAGGAACAGGGTTTGTGCGCGGGTGGCCGTGTCCCAGGTGGGCGCCAGTTCGGCCCACAAACGCGCGACTCGTTCAGCACCCCAATCGCCGTTGCGGGCCAGCAATGGGGTTTTATCCAATTCGCCCAGCAAGGCTTCGGCGGCTATTTGCGCATCGGCCACCAGTGCCACGTGCGGCGGGTAGTTGCGCACCGTCTGGTCGGGGTCGATGTCGATACGCAGCAGTGCGCCGGGGATCTCGAAGCCGCCGGCGAAGGTCACGTCGTAGTCGGTTTCCGCAAGCTCGGTGCCGATGGCCAGCACCACGTCGGCTTCAGCGACCAGCGCACGGGTGGCGAGCAGGGTTTGCGTCGAGCCGATCAGCAGCGGGTGCGTCGATGGCAACAGGCCTTTGGCATTAATGGTCAGCGCGACCGGCGCGCCAAGGGTTTCAGCCAGGCGCGTCAGCTCTGGCGCGGCATCGATGGCACCGCCACCGGCCAGGATCAGCGGCCGTTTGGCCGAGGCGAGCAACTGGCTCATCTGCTTGACCGCCGACGGCGCTGCGCCTGCGCGGGCGACGCTGACCGGCAAGCTGGTCAGCAATGCATCGGCGTTCTCCACCAGCACATCCAGCGGGATCTCGATATGCACCGGGCGTGGTCGCCCGGCCTGGAACACCGCAAACGCCCGCGCCAGCACGCCAGGCAACTCTGCCGCCGACATCAAGGTATGGGAGAACGCCGCCACGCCGGCGATCATTGCGCTCTGGTTCGGTAGCTCATGCAATTTGCCGCGCCCGCCACCCAACTGGCTGCGCGACTGCACGCTGGAAATCACCAGCATGGGGATCGAGTCAGCGTAGGCCTGGCCCATGGCGGTGGTGATATTGGTCATGCCCGGGCCGGTGATGATGAAGCACACGCCGGGTTTGCCGCGGGTGCGTGCATAGCCGTCGGCCATAAAACCGGCGCCCTGTTCGTGGCGCGGGGTGACATGGCGAATGCTGGAACGCGCCAGGCCGCGATACAGTTCAACGGTGTGTACGCCGGGAATGCCGAACACCTGGTCCACGCCGTAGCTTTCCAGGAGGTTGACCAATACTTCGCCGCAGGTCGCCATACATGTCGCTCTTGTTATTGATTCGAGGCGCTATTGGAGCGGCTGGCCCGTAGCGGCAACAATCGATAAAAAGTCATACTAGCCATGTCCCCACGTCATGGCTTGCCCCGATGAAACGCCTTCCACCACTGCCTGCGCTGCACACGTTTTGGGTCACCGCCCAGTGCTGCAACTTCACCCGCGCCGCCGAGCAACTGCACATCACCCAAGGCGCGGTGAGCCGTCAGATCGCGGGGCTGGAAAGCCATCTGGGTTACGCCCTGTTCCAGCGCCAGGCGCGGGGCTTGAGCCTGACCGAAGAAGGCCGTGAATGGTCGTTGCGTGCCCAGCAAGTATTCGGCCTGATCGGTGACGCGGTGGAGCAGATCGGCAGCCGCCGCGCCACCCTGCAACTCAAGGCCTCCACCTGTGTGATGCGCTGGCTGCTGCCGCGCCTGATGCAATGGCAAAAGGAACGCCCGGAGGTGCCGGTAGAGCTGACCACTACCGTGGCCTACACCGTGGACTTTCGCCGAGAGCAATTTGACGCGGCGGTAATTTACGCGCCCATCGCCGAGCAGTCGGCTGAGGCACGGCACCTGTTTGACGAGCAACTCACGCCCGTCTGCGCACCGGCGTTACTCGGCGGTTTGCACACACCAGCAGACTTGCAGCAACAGGTGCTGCTGCACCCCACGCGGGACGAGCGGGATTGGGCGTTGTGGTTAAAGGCGGCGAATACGCGATTGAGCAACCTGGCCCAGGGGCATCATTTCGAGACGCTGGACCTGGCCATGACGGTAGCGTCCCAAGGCTCGGGCGTGGCGATTGGCGACAGTGCGCTGATTGGCGAGGATGTTAAAGCCGGACGGCTGGCCACGCCGTTTGAACTGCGGGTGCCGACCGGGATGGGTTATTACCTGGTGTACCCGCCGGGGACTGAGCCTTCGGCTGGGCTGCAAGCGTTGATGGCCTGGCTGGTGAGCGAGGCACACCAGCCCACACACTGAAGATCAAATGTGGGAGCGGGCTTGCTCGCGAATGCGGTGTATCAGGCAGAGATGTTCTAACTGAACCACCGCATTCGCGAGCAAGCCCGCTCCCACAGTTTTGATCGCGCCGGGTCAGTAACCGACGGTGAAGCGTTGGCGCGAGTGCTTCGGTGTTTCCACTTCGTCGATCAGCGCAATGGCAAAGTCAGCAAAACTGATCCAGCTACGGCCTTCGGCGCTCACCAGTAGATCGTCCTGGCCCAGACGGAATTTGCCGGTGCGCTCGGTTTCAACAAACTCCGCTGACGGCGACAGGAAAGTCCAATCCAGTTCTTTTTCCTGACGCAGCACGTCGAGAAACTCAGCACCGGCGCTGGCTTCGGCTTTGTATTCAGCCGGGAAACCCTCGCTGTCGATCACGCGAGCGCCACCTGGCGACAACAACGAACCCGCACCGCCTACCACCAGCAGGCGTTTTACGCCGGCTTTTTTCACCGGGCCGATCACGGCGCTGGCGGGCAGGGTGGCGAAGTGCGCCGCACTGATCACCACGTCGTTGCCGCTTACCGCTTGCTGCAAGGCAGCCGCATCAAGGGCGTCGACTTTTTTTACGCTAAGGCCTGGGCGTGCAGCCAGCGTGTCGGTATTACGCGCAATGGCAGTAACGGTATGCCCACGACGCAGTGCTTCTTCCAGCAGTTGGCTACCGGCACGGCCGGTGGCACCAATGATTGCAATCTTGCTCATGACGTTCTCCAGTACGTTAGGGTTTAAAACCAATCACCACTTCATTTCGCCCTTGGCGACTTTGGCACCCAGTTCCAGGCTGCTTTCGTCTTCAAGGTTCGGGTAACGCTTTTTCATCGCCGCGATCAGCGCAGCCGAGTCCTTGGCCTTGGCGGTCTCGATATCGAAGGCCTTGATGTAGTCGGCGGTAAAGGCCACGGACTGCACGGTCGGTGTGCCCAGGTAGTGGCCCGGGATAACGGTGGCCGGTTTCAGGTCCTGGATACGTTGCAAGGTGGCCAGCCAATCGGTGTGGGATTTGGCGGTTTGCGTGTCGGCCATCCACACGTGGGTGTTTTCAAACACCACGACGCCACCGATGACGGCCTTGATCGACGGGATCCACACAAAGGTGCGCTCCGGCTGCGGACCGTCCAGGCCGATCACTTCCAGGCTTTTGCCTTCCAGTGTCAGGGTATGGCCCTGCAACACTTGCGGGATGATGGCTTTGCTTGGCTTGTCAGCGCCGAGTTTCGGGCTCCAGAACGCGATTTTTTGCTCGACGGTGGCCTTGATATGGTCCACCACCGGCTGGGTGGCCAGCACTTTGGCGTCGGGGAACGCGGCGGTCAGGGTGTCGAGGCCGAAGTAGAAGTCCGGGTCGCCGTCGCTGACGTAGATGGTGGTGAGGTGTTTGCCGCTGCTGCGGATTTTCTGCACCAGTTGCTCGGCTTGGGTCTTGCCGAACTGGGCGTTGACCAGGATGAGGTCTTTTTCACCGCTGACCAGCACCGAACTGACCGGCATCATGGCCGAGGTGCCAGGGTTGTAGGCGTCCAGCTTCAGGTCTGCAGCCGCAGCATGGGCAGCGAACGCCAGGGCGGCCGAAGCCAGGGCCAATCGTTTAAGTACCGAGATCATGTGCAGCTCCAGCAGCAGGTAAGTGATGCACAGAGCTTAGTTGCACCAAACGCAACAAAAAATGCGATGCTTGGACATAGTTTGTTTCTAAAAGCGTGCAAATCATGGATCGTCTTCAAGCAATGCGGGTGTTTGTCACGGTGGTTGACCTGGGCAGCCAGTCCGCTGCGGCCGATCAGTTGGACCTGTCGCGGCCGGTGGTTTCGCGCTATCTGGCCGAACTTGAGGACTGGGTCGGTGCGCGCTTGATGCATCGCACCACGCGCAAGCTCAGCCTCACTGCCGCCGGCAGTGAAACGCTGCCGCGCTGCCGGCAAATGCTCGAGCTGTGCAGTGACATGCAGGCGGCCGTCAGTGAGCCGGATGAAGCGCCACGCGGCCAGTTGCGCCTGAGTGTCAGCAGCTCTTTCGGCCAGGCGCAACTGGCGGACGCCGTGGCCGAATACGTCAAGCGCTTCCCGTTGGTCAGCATCGACCTGCAGATGCTCGACCGCACAGTGAACCTGGTGGATGAGCGCATCGATCTGGCCATCCGCACCAGCTTCGAGCTGGACCCCAACCTGATCGCGCGCAAGCTCACGCTGTGCCGTTCGGTGATCTGCGCGTCACCGGCGTACCTGCTGGAGCATCCGCAGCCCCGGCAAGTCCACGACTTGGCGGAGCACAACTGCCTGACGCATTCTTACTTCGGCAAAAGCCTGTGGCATTTCACCGAGAACGGCGAGCCAGTGTCGGTGGCGGTGCAGGGCAATATCACCGCCAACGAGGCCACCACGCTGTTGCGGGTAACGCTGGCGGGCGCCGGGGTGGCGCGTTTGCCCAGTTATCAGGCGGGGGATTACATCCGCAGTGGCGAATTGGTCCGGCTGCTGCCCGAAGCCGAGCCACAGCAAATGAATGTCTACGCCGTGTATGCCTCGCGCAAACACATGCCGTTGGCGCTGCGCAGCCTGCTGGATTTTCTGGTGGTGCGGTTCCCGGAAGAACCGGTGTGGGATATCGGTCTGTAAAGCCGACATAAAGATGTTGAATGACGCCCAATAATGGCAACTCGCCCTGACTGACCTATGCTTTAAACAGCACCGAGTCGATCTATTGAGAGGTGTGCCATGACCCTAAAAATTAGAAAGTACCTGATGATTTTCATCCTGTCCGCGCTGGCCACCGCGCTGTACGGCACGGCCGCCTACCGGGTTGAACAGACCCGCATGCAGCCGACCTTCGCGATCAGTTGCCATCAGGACCTATGTGTTCCGCGTACAGGCAGTTTCAGCGCGCTCAGATGATCGTTCCCACGCTCCGCTTGGGATGATCGTTCCAACGCTCTGCGTGGGATGATCGTTCCCACGCTCTGCGTGGGAATGCAGCCCAGGACGCTCCGCGTCCCGCATCAATCGGCCTTCAGTTGCTCGCGAAACGCTTTAGGCGAAAACCCCACCCGGCGGCGGAACAGCCGGGAGAAGTTGGTCGGGTCGGAAAACCCCAACACCTCCGACATCTCATTGATGGTCATGCTGGTATAGGTCAA
Source organism: Pseudomonas onubensis (assembly GCF_965653655.1). Lineage (NCBI taxonomy): Bacteria > Pseudomonadati > Pseudomonadota > Gammaproteobacteria > Pseudomonadales > Pseudomonadaceae > Pseudomonas > Pseudomonas onubensis. Next base: position 12,961 of record NZ_CBFHAZ010000113.1, read on the forward strand.
CAGGCGCTTGGCTTCCAGCAACTGGCGGTCATGCATGATCTGCAAGGCAGGCTGCCCACCCAATTCCCGACACGTACCGTTCAGGTGTGAGACCGAGATGCCCAGCTTGTGGGCCAGGTCTTCAATCTTCGGGTGTTCGCGGTAATGCTGCTCGACCAACTGCGTGAAGCGCCGAAAATATTCACGCCCACGCGGCGCACGCGGATGGCGGCGCTGGATCGCCTGGCGGCTGATCCACACCAGCAGCACGCTGACCAGGGCGTGCATCATCATGTCGCGGGCCGGTTGTTCATCGGCGTACTCATCCTGCAGGCGGGCAAACAGGCTGTTGAGGTAGTCGCTGTCCTTGCCGGCCGGGTAATTGCCCAGAGCTTGCAAACCGTCCACCGTCGCGCCCAGCTGTGTCTGCAAATGGCTGACCAGCGGCGCGGCCAGCGTCACGATAAAACCTTCCACATCTTCAGAAAACCGAAACCCGTGTACGCACAACGGCGGCAGCACCTGCAAGGTGGCTTCGCTGAGCGTGGTGCGCTGTCCTTCGATTTCCAGTTGCGCCTGGCCTCTGTGTACGTACAGCAATTGGCACAGATCCGCGTGCCGGTGGGGTTGGATTTCCCACTGGTATTCCCGGCTCCGTCGGGAAATGGTTTCACAGTGCAACAAATCCGGGGTCGGCCATTGCTGGCTTTCTCCGTAAAGCTTGAAGACCGGAATCGCGGGACTGGCAGTTTTGGTCATGGTTTCAATCCGATACTCAGGATAGTGGTGCGGTAATCGCCCCAATTGGCAAAAAGCGCAGGCTTTGTCTCAGTTTTCACCTTCTTATGGCGGTCACTCAAGTGAAAAATGATCAGCAACAAGATGAATGACAACTCTTTCACCTGATCCGTTCGGGTGGAGCTTGCGGGCCATAAAAATAATGAAAACGCTGAAAACCCAAGTCGCCATTATTGGCGCCGGTCCCTCCGGATTGCTGCTCGGTCAACTGCTGCACAACGCCGGTATCCAAACCCTGATTCTAGAGCGCCAGAGCGCCGACTACGTGCAAGGCCGCATCCGCGCCGGGGTGCTGGAGCAAGGCATGGTCGACCTGCTGCGCGAGGCGGGCGTGAGCCGACGCATGGACGCCGAAGGCCTGGTACACGACGGCTTTGAGTTGGCGCTCGATGGCCAACTGACCCATATCGACCTCAAGGGCTTGACCGGCGGCCAGTCGGTGATGATCTACGGCCAGACCGAAGTCACCCGCGACCTGATGGCCGCCCGCGAGGCTGCCGGCGCTGTGACCCTGTACGAAGCGCGCGACGTGCAGCCCCATGACCTTAAAACTGATCGACCCTGGCTGACCTTTGAACATGACGGCGAACAATTTCGCCTGGACTGCGACTACATCGCCGGGTGCGATGGTTTCCACGGCGTGGCGCGCCAGTCGATTCCGACGCAGTCGTTGCAGGTGTTCGAGCGTGTCTATCCGTTCGGCTGGCTTGGCATCCTCGCCGATACGCCGCCGGTGCATGACGAGCTGGTGTATGCCAAACATTCACGTGGCTTTGCGTTGTGCAGCATGCGCTCGCCGACCCGCAGCCGCTATTACCTGCAGGTGCCGGTCGATGAGCCTCTGGATGATTGGTCGGATGAGCGTTTCTGGGCCGAGTTGAAAACCCGCCTGCCCAGCCGGTTGGCTGAGCAACTGGTCACCGGGCCTTCAATCGAAAAAAGCATCGCGCCGCTGCGCAGCTTTGTGGTCGAACCCATGCAGTACGGGCGCCTGTTCCTGTTGGGTGACGCCGCGCATATCGTGCCGCCCACCGGCGCCAAAGGCTTGAACCTGGCGGCCAGTGATGTGAGCACCTTGTTTCGGATCATGCTCAAGGTGTACCGCGAGGGCCGCGTGGACCTGCTGGAAAAATACTCGGCCATCTGCCTGCGCCGGGTGTGGAAGGCCGAGCGGTTTTCCTGGTGGATGACCTCGATGTTGCACCAGTTCCCGCAAGCCGACGGCTTCAGCCAGCGCATTGCGCAGAGCGAGCTGGAGTATTTCATTCACTCGCAGGCGGGGCGCAAAACCATCGCAGAAAATTACGTCGGGCTTCCTTACGAAGCTATCGAGTAGCCTGCTATCGTATCCAGCATTCCCGCAGGCCCTTCCTTCCTTGCCTGCGGGCCTTGCTCGAAGGTTCTGCCGTGACCAGCGTCAACCAACCCGCTCCACCCGTTCCTGCCGTTCGCAGTGTGCTCGCCGCCTTGATGCTGGCGATTTTCCTGGGCGCCCTGGACCAGACCATTGTCGCCGTGTCGATGCCGGCCATTTCCGCGCAGTTTCACGATGTAAACCTGCTGGCCTGGGTGATCTCCGGCTATATGGTGGCGATGACCGTGGCCGTGCCGATCTACGGCAAGCTCGGCGACCTGTACGGGCGTCGACCGATGATGTTGATCGGCATGGGCGTGTTCACCCTGGCCTCGCTGTTCTGCGGCATGGCGCAAAGCATGGAGCAGTTGGTGCTGGCGCGGATTCTGCAGGGCATCGGCGCCGGCGGGATGATCTCGGTGAGCCAGGCGATCATCGGCGACATCATCCCGCCCCGTGAGCGTGGGCGTTACCAGGGCTATTTCAGTAGCATGTACGCGGTGGCCAGTGTGGCCGGGCCGGTGCTGGGCGGGTACATGACCGAGTACCTGTCGTGGCGCTGGGTGTTTTTGATCAACCTGCCGCTGGGCGCCGGCGCCTGGTACGTGGCGCACCGCACACTGGTGGGCCTGCCGGTGCCGCAGCGCAAGCCGATTATCGATTACCTCGGCACCGTGCTGATGATCATCGGCCTGACTGCCTTGCTGCTGGGCATCACCGAAATCGGCCAGGGCCATCATTGGCGTGACGAGCAAGTGCTGGGGCTGTTGGCCTGCGCGTTGGTGGCCTTGACGGTGTTCGTGTGGCACGAACGCCGGGCGCGCGAGCCGTTGTTGCCGATGCACCTGTTCGCCAACCGCAGCGCGGTGCTGTGCTGGTGCACGATTTTCTTCACCAGCTTCCAGGCGATTTCCCTGACGGTGTTGATGCCGTTGCGTTATCAGACGGTGACCGGCTCGGGTGCCGACAGCGCCGCCTTGCATTTGCTGCCGTTGGCCATGGGCTTGCCGATGGGCGCCTATTTTGCCGGGCGCATGACCTCGGTGACCGGGCGTTATAAACCGATGATTCTGACCGGCGCGTTCTTGAGCCCGCTGGCGATTCTCGGCATGGCCTACAGCGCGCCGCAGGCAGTAGAACTCACGGCGGTGTTTATGCTGCTGTGCGGGATTGCGGCGGGGATGCAGTTTCCGACGTCCCTGGTGGGCACACAGAACTCGGTGGAGCAGCGCGACATTGGCGTGGCTACCAGCACCACTAACCTGTTCCGCTCGTTGGGCGGGGCGGTCGGTGTGGCGTGCATGTCGGCGCTGTTGCTGGCGTTGTTGCAGGATTCAAGCTTTGCGCATTTGGCCAGCGGTGCGCTGGGGGCTGAAGGCAGTTCCGGCAACGTGTTGCTCGACGGCCTGAACGCCGCGCCGGGGCCAGCGCAGGATGCCTTGCGCGGGGAACTGGCGGTGACATTCCGGCATTTGCTGATGGTCAGTGCGGCGGTGTCGTTGCTGGGGTTGGCGGCGGCGATTGCGATGCCCAATCGTGTGCTGCGTGGCCGTGAAGACAAAGCGAAATAACTGACACAACAGCAATCCAAATGTGGGAGCGGTCTTGCTCGCGAATGCGGTAATTCAGTTGAAACATCTGTGACTGACACGCCGCATTCGCGAGCAAGCCCGCTCCCACAATGGATTGTGTTCCAATTCAACTCAGGGGCTGTAGTACCCAACCGCCACCATGAAATGCCCGGCCTTGCGCACGTACGCATGCTTGTTTTCAACCTTGTCGGTCACCGGGTTCTTCCAGCGGTACTTGTATTCCCCCTGATCCTGCTCGGCCATCAACTTCAGGATCGGCTCACCCACTGGCTTGCCATCCGGGTCTTTGATCTTGCGAAAGTCGGTATTGACCAGTCGCAAGTTAGTGCCATGCGCCACATAGCGCCCGGTATTCAGGTCGACCACAAACACATACAAATCATCCTGCAAAAAGCCGCCCTGCAATGAATTAATCGATTTGAGCGTGCCGGCTTCATCTTTGATCAGCGCATTCACTGCCTTGTTGCGCAGCGCCCGGGCCTGCTCCGGCGTGGCCCGTGGCAAGTAATAACCCACCGCGAGAATGCGCTCACCCACGCGTTGATAAAACACATGCTTGTGCTCAACCTTGCCGTCGTTCCAGTTCTGCCAGCGGTAGTCGGCTTGTTGAATGCCTTGGCCTTCGGGCACGGTCAGTGCCTGTTTGAACGAGGCTTGCAGGTCTGGCCCGAGCACCTCGGACACATCACGGCCGATCAACGCTGAGGACGGGCCGCCGCTGGCCAATAGCACACCCTGGGTATCGACCACGAACACATAGCGGTCATGGTCGATAAACTCGCCCTGGCGACTGAACGCGGCGAAGGCTTTGTCGCCGTTGCTTTGGAAGTAAGTCACAGCCTTTTCCAGCAACGCCTTGGCGGCCTGGGCGTCCTCATCCTGAGTGGCCGCGTGCACCTGGCTGAAACCCAACAGCAGCAGGCAGGTGAGTCGGAGCAATCCCTTCATTACCGATCCCTCTTTATTGTTGATGTGAGCACAGCGTAGACGGCTCCTGCTCAGGGCGCCGCCAGCCACTGATTGACGATGCCGTCATACACCCCGGTGGCCATGCTCAAGTGCAGCCACTGGTCGACATAACTTTTCCACGCCACATCGTCGCGGGGCAGCAAAAAGGCTTTTTCGCTGTATTGCATCTGCCGCTCGGGGTTGACCGCACACAGCCCAGGCTTCTGTTTTTGCTGGTAGCGCGCTTCGCTGGCGTCGGTGATCATCACGTCGGCCTTGCCCGCCAGCAGTTCGTCGAAAATCGTCACGTTGTCATGCAGGCGAATCTGCGCTTTGGCCAGGTGGGCGCGGGCAAACACCTCGTTGGTGCCGCCCGCCGGCTCGATCACGCGCACCTGCGGCTGGTTGATCTGCTCGACGCTCTGGTAACGCTGCACATCGGCGCAGCGCACCAGCGGGATCTTGCCGTCCACGCCGAGAGGCTGGCTGAAGAAGGCTTTTTTCTGGCGCTCCAACGACACCGAAATACCGCCCACCGCGATGTCGCAGCGCTGGGCGAGGAAGTCCGGCATCAGGGTTTTCCAGGTGGTGGGCACCCACTTGATGTTGGCGTTGAGGCTCTTGGCCAGGGACTCCGCCATGGCGATATCAATGCCTTCGTAGCGCCCATCGGCACGCAACGCGGTGTAGGGCTTATAGTCGCCGGTGGTGCAGACGCTGAGGGTGCCGTTTTGCAGCACCTCGTCCAGGCGTGAGTCGGCCAGGGCGTGGCTGGTCACGCTTGCCAGTAAACAGAAGGCCAGGGGCGCTTTCATGCGGTCGAATCCTTGGGCATGCTCGGGTCGCCATTATTTCCAGCTAAACGCGGGGATGGCAATTGTTTAGCCAGGCTGCAACCAAACTCCGTCAACCCGCAATTGAACAACCTTTGCGCGCGTGTGACGCTGCCGGGCATCTACCTCACTGTGAATTTCGCATGGACGGCTCTCCCGACACTCACCTCGCGACACTGCCGTCCGCGCTGGCCTTTTGGGCGCTGTTCCACTGCCGACACGCGCGCCCACCAGATACCTTTCTCCTACGTTGATCTGCCCCATGGATGACGCGCACCTGTGCGCATCTGCCCGGCGGCGCGCCTGCGCCTGCCTGACGCAAACGTATGAGAGTTCCCATGAGTGTTTTTGCCAGCCTGCAAGAAGCCCAGTCTTTTCTTGAGCAGCACCCGGACATCGAAATGTTCGAGCTGTTTATCCTCGACAACAATGGCGTACCGCGCGGCAAGTTGCTGCACCGCGACGAACTGCTGGCGGTGTATGAAAGTGGTCGCCCGTTGCCCAGCACCATTTTGGGCCTGACGATTAACGGCGACGACGTGGAAAACTCCGGGCTGGTGTGGGAAGTCGGCGATATCGACTGCCGCGCCTACCCGGTCAGCGGCAGCTTGCAGCGCATGCCGTGGCGCCTGATCCCGACAGCCGCAGTGCAAGTCAGCATGCACCCCACCGAAGGCCTGCCCGCCACCGTGGCGGACCCTCGGCATGTGCTGGCCAAGGTGATCGACGGCCTCAAGGCCGACGGTTATTACCCGGTGATGGCGGCGGAATTGGAGTTTTACCTGCTCGACCACAAACCCGACAGCAACGGCCGCCCGCAACCGGCGCGGGATGTTGACGGTAATCGCCCACGCTCGACCCAGGTATACGGCCTGCGTGAGCTGGAGCAGATCGAGCCGTTCCTGGCCGACCTCTACAGCGCTTGCAAGCTGCAAGGCATTCCGGCGCGCACGGCGATTTCCGAGTACGCGCCGGGCCAGGTGGAAATCACCCTGGAACATCGCGCCGATGCTCTGCAGGCTATGGACGAAGCGGTGCGCTATAAGCGCCTGGTCAAGGGCGTGGCGCATAAGCATGGGATGACGGCCTGCTTTATGGCCAAGCCGTTCGATGACCTGGCGGGCACCGGCATGCACATGCATGTGAGCCTGGCGGATGCCCAGGGCAATAACCTGTTCGCCAGTGAGGCGGCCGATGGCACGCCGCTGCTGCGCCAGGCCGTGGGCGGCATGCTCAGCACCTTGCTCGATTCGCTGCTGATGTTTTGCCCGAATGCCAACTCTTATCGGCGTTTCCAGACCAACAGTTATGCGCCGCTGGCGGCTACTTGGGGCGTGGATAACCGTACCGTCAGCCTGCGCGTGCCGGGCGGGCCGGCTCATTCGCGGCATATCGAACACCGGATTTGCGGGGCCGATGCCAATCCTTACCTGGCTGCCGCTGCCATCCTGGCGGGTATTCACCGAGGTATTCGCGAACAGCGTGACCCTGGGGCGCCGGTGGAGGGCAACGGGTACGCCCAGGCCGAGGAGCTGCTGCCCACTGACTGGCTTACCACCTTGCGTGCGCTGGAGGGGTCAAGTTGGGCGCGGGATGCGTTTGGCAGTGAATTCCTCGGCGTTTATTTGGCGGTGAAACGTGCGGAGTATCGGCAGTTTATGGGTGAGGTGGGGGAGCAGGATTGGCGTTGGTATTTGCATCAGGCGTGATCTGCTGGGGGGTGTGTATATCCGTTATCTGGGTAACGGCCGCCTATGGTTCCGCTCTTACAGCGGGTCACTTTTGGCAAACGCCCCAAAAGTAACCAAAAGGTCTGCGCCCCACCACTTGGCACCTCGCTAAGGCTCGGTGTGCCCTCACTCCGGCTTGAATCCGTGGGCCGCCGCGATGGGCCATCCTTGGCCCAGCGCGGCTAACCCGGCGTCCTGCCGGGTTACCCACGGATTCAAGCCTGCGTTCGGCCATCGTGGTTAACGGGGCGCCTCAGATCAAAATCAAGATC
>NZ_CBFHAZ010000114.1:0-20427 GCF_965653655.1 Pseudomonas onubensis
CGGGCTTGCTCGCGAATGCAGGGTGTCAGTCAGTACATCTATAACTGACCCACCGCATTCGCGAGCAAGCCCGCTCCCACATTGGATAGGTGGTGTTTTTAGAGGCATTCGAGCAATTCGCGTGCACGCTTGCCGAAGATCTGCAGCAAGTTCGCCAACATATGCGGCGGCGGCTCATCCGCGCGGGTCAGGGCGTACAGCGTGATCGGCAACGGCGGCGTGAGCGGGCGAATGCAGGTGGTCGCCGTTGACGCGCCGAGGGCTGTAAACGGGTCGATGACCGTCAACCCGGCGCCGGATTCCACCATCGCCCGAGCCAGGGAATAGGTCTGTACGGCAATACTCACCCGTGGCGGTGGGTCGACGTTTTCCAGGTAGCTGTCGAGCTTGGCGGCCAACGGGTCAGCACTGGACAGACCAATCAGCGGCGCGCCCGCCAGGTCGGCCAATGGCAATGGCTTGCTCAACTCAGCATCCGACCAATACCCCTTCGACGCCAACGCCACCAACACCCCATTGGCCAGTACTTGCGTGGTCAGCCCCGGATGGCCGGAAAAGTTGAGCGTCAGCGCCAGGTCAATCTCACGCATCAACAGTTTCTGCACCAGCTCGCGGCTATGGTCGCTGGACAGCTCGCAGGCGATATTCGGGTAGTCGCGCTTCCATTCCAGAATCGCCGGCGGCAGCAGCGACAGGGCCAGTGCCGGAATCGCTCCAATGCGCACACGTTGGCCCGGCTCGCGGCGCAGGCTCTTGGCCAGGCGCCGCACGCCTTGCAGGCTTTCGGTGACTTTCTCGACTTCGCTTTCCAGCGCCAGCGCTTCCGGTGTGGGCTGCAGCTTGCCGCGTACCCGCAAAAACAACGGAAAACCCAGCTGCAACTCGGCGTGCTGCAGCACTTTGGTCACCGCCGGTTGCGAGACGTGCAACAGCTGCGCGGCGGCGCTGACGGAGCCGGTCTGGCGGATGGCCTGGAAGATCTCGATATGACGCAAGCGCATGGCAAGTCCATAACCTTTGTTTATGGGTGAGCCATCTTTATTCATTGTCGGCGGCCTGTCACCTGGCCCTAGGCTTGGGGCCAGTTAATTCAACAGCGGGTGGCAGCAATGGCCAAGCGGGTTTGCATCATCGGTGGTGGCGTTATCGGCTTGGCGAGCGCCTATGCCTTGGTGCGTGCGGGCCATGAAGTGACAGTGATCGAAGCGCGGGACAGCCTGGGCAGCGAAACCAGTTTCGCCAATGGCGGGCAACTGTCCTACCGTTATGTCGCGCCGTTGGCCGACAAAGGTGTGCCGCTGCAAGCCATTGGCTGGTTGCTGCGCGGTGACTCGCCGCTCAAGCTGCGCCCGCGCCTCGACCCGCAGCAATGGCGCTGGATGGCGGCCTTTATCGGCGCCTGCCGCGGCTCGGTGAACCAGCGCAATGCCGCGCACCTGCTGCGCCTGGCGTCCTTGAGCCAGGCCACGCTGGAGCAATGGCGCGAAGGCGATCACCTGGAGGGCTTCGACTGGCGCCGCAACGGCAAACTGGTGACGTTTCGCAATGCCATCTCTTTTGAACGTGCGCGCAGCAAGGTCAGCAATAGCGTGCAGCAGCAAGTGGTGTCCGTGGCCGATTGCGCGCACTTGGAGCCAGCGTTAATGGGCGCCGACTTTCTCGGTGGCATCTACACGCCGAACGAGGAAGTGGCTGACTGTCACGCCTTCTGCCAACGGCTGGCGGCCCGGCTCGAAGCTTCGGGACGCTGCAGGTTTTTGCTGGGCCGCAAGGTCACCCGCATACGCCACGCCGACGGCGCAGTGCAGGCCATCGAGTTGGGTGATGAGGTGATGGCGGTGGATCAACTGGTGCTGGCGGCCGGGCATCGCAGCGCCGAGCTGGGTCTGCCTGGGTTGTCCTTGCCGCTGTATCCGCTCAAGGGCTACAGCCTGAACGTGCCGATTGGCGCGCATCACCAGGCGCCGAACGTGAGTGTCACCGACTATGACCGCAAGATCGTGTATGCGCGCATCGGCGAGCAGCTGCGGGTCGCGGCCATGGTGGATATCGTCGGCTTTGATGCGCGTCTTGAGCCCAAGCGCCTGGCCTTGATGAAGCGCCAGGCCATGGAAACATTCCCAACGGCCGGCGATTACAGCCATGCCGTCGAATGGGCCGGCATGCGCCCGGCGACACCCACCGGCGTGCCGTTGATCGGCGCCAGCGCCTATCGCAACCTGTGGCTGAACCTCGGCCACGGTGCGCTGGGTTTTACCCTGGCCTGCGGCAGCGGGCAATTGCTGGCCGAACTGATCAGCGAGCACGCGCCTTCCATCGATATGCAGGGCCTCACGCCTCGCGCTGCATAATTGGACTCACACCCACCAACGGAGAATAACAATGAAAAAGATCCTGTTGACCGGCTGCACCCTGGGGCTTTTGTTTGGCGTACAGGTTCAGGCCAATGAAGCCCTGCTGGACGGCACCTTGAGCAAGATCGCGAATGCCAGGTCCATCACCTTGGGCTATCGCGATGCCTCGGTGCCGTTTTCCTATGTGGGCGATAACAGTGGCAAGCCCATGGGCTATTCGGTTGAGTTGGCGAACAAGATCGTTGAGCGCATTCAGCAGAAAATCGGGGTGGCGGACCTCAACGTGAAGTACAACCTGGTGACCTCCCAAACCCGTATTCCGCTGGTGCAGAACGGCACTGTGGATCTGGAGTGCGGCTCCACGGGCGTGACGGCCGAGCGGCAAAAGCAGGTGGCGTTTTCCTATGGGTTTATCTATGTGAAGGGCCAGTTGCTGACCGCCAAGGACAGTGGCATCCAGGGCTTTGAAGACCTCAAGGGCAAGAACGTGGTGACCACGGCCGGCACCACCAATGAACGTTTTCTCAAGAGCTACAACGCCGAGCACAAAGCCAATATGTTTGTGATCAGCGCCAAGGACCATGGCGAAGCGTTCAAGATGCTCGAGACCGGCCGCGCAGTGGCGTTCTACATGGATGATGCGTTGCTCTACGGCGAGCGCGCCAAGGCCCGTGATCCGCACCACTGGGTGGTGGTGGGCAAGGAGCAGTCGCGGGAGATCTACAGCTGCATGGTGCGCAAGGACGACCCGCAGTTTCTCGCGGTGGTCAACGAAACGCTCGCCGACCTGTACCGCTCCGGGGAGATCAATGGGATTTACCAGCGCTGGTTTGAACAGCCGATTCCGCCCAAGGGCCTGAACCTTGAGTTCCCGATGACCAGCGAGTTGAAGGCGATTATTGCCAGGCCGGTGAGTGACCCGGTGGAGTGATAGACGCCATTCAAATGTGGGAGCGGGCTTGCTCGCGAATACGGTGTATCAGTAGCAGATGTACCGACTGACAGGTTGCATTCGCGAGCAAGCCCGCTCCCACAGTTTTGATTGGGTTCGCAGCGCGGGTTAGAAGTCGCCCCAGAGTTGCTGGGCCACGCTCAATGCCACGACTGGCGCGGTTTCGGTGCGCAGCACCCGCGGACCGAGGCGGGCAGCGTGGAAGCCGGCGCCTTGGGCCGCTTGCACTTCAGTGTCGGTCAAGCCACCTTCCGGCCCGATCAGGAACGCCAGGCTCGACGGCTTGGCGTGGCTGACCATCGGCTCGGCTACCGGGTGCAGCACCAGCTTCAAATCCGCCTCGGCTTGCTTCAACCAGTCGGCCAGTAACAGCGGCGGGTGAATCACCGGCACCGTCGAACGCCCGCATTGCTCGCAGGCGCTGATCGCCACTTGGCGCCAATGCAGCAGGCGTTTGTCGGCGCGTTCATCCTTGAGGCGCACTTCACAGCGGTCGCTGAAAATCGGCGTGATGGCATTCACACCCAGCTCGGTGGCTTTCTGAATCGCCCAATCCATGCGTTCGCCCCGCGACAGGCCTTGGCCGAGGTGGATGTGCAGCGGTGATTCGGTCTGGCCCGCAAAGCTTTCGGTGAGTTGCACGCTGACGCGTTTTTTACCGACCTCCAGCAAGGTGCCGAGAAACTCCTGGCCGGAACCGTCGAACAATTGCACGGCATCGCCTTCGCCCATGCGCAATACGCGACTGATGTAATGCGCCTGGGCTTCGGGCAATTCATGCTCGCCGATGCTGAGCGGGGTGTCGGTGAAAAAGCGGGACAGTCTCATTTCTGTTCTCTGGAAGTGGTGTGCAGAGCGGACGCGGAGCGTCCAGGGCTGCATTCCCACGCGGAGCGTGGGAACGATCATTGGCTAGCCGGGATCACGAAAGCCTGGGTGGAAATCTTGTGGCACCGCAACACTGACAGTGCTGTCGGTGGCGATATCAATCCCTTCGCTGGCAACTTCAGCCAAAAAGTCGATCTGCTCCGGCGTAATCACATACGGCGGCAGGAAATACACCACGCTGCCCAGCGGCCGCAGCAGCGCACCGCGCTCCAGTGCATGCTCGAACACCTTCAAACCACGGCGTTCCTGCCACGGGTAGGCAGTTTTGGTGGCTTTGTCCTGGACCATCTCGATGGCCAGCACCATGCCGGTCTGGCGTACCTCCGACACGTGCGGGTGGTCCACCAGGTGCGCGGTGGCGGTGGCCATGCGCTGGGCCAGGGCCTTGTTGTTTTCGATGACGTTGTCTTCTTCGAAGATATCCAGGGTCGCCAGGGCCGCCGCGCACGCCAGCGGGTTGCCGGTGTAGCTGTGGGAATGCAGGAAGGCGCGCAACGTCGGGTAGTCGTCGTAGAAGGCGTCGTACACATCGTCGGTGGTGACAACCGCCGCCAATGGCAGGTAACCGCCGGTGAGGGCTTTGGACAAGCATAAAAAGTCCGGGCGGATGCCGGCTTGCTCGCAAGCGAACATGCTGCCGGTGCGGCCGAAGCCGACGGCGATTTCGTCGTGAATCAGGTGCACGCCATATTTGTCGCAGGCTTCACGCAGCAGCTTGAGGTACACCGGGTGGTACATGCGCATGCCGCCGGCGCCCTGGATCAGCGGCTCGACGATCACGGCGGCGACGCTGTCGTGGTTTTCGGCCAGGGTGTGTTCCATGGCCAGGAACATGGTGCGCGAGTGCTCTTCCCAGCTCATGCCCTCGGGGCGCAGGTAGCAATCCGGGCTCGGCACCTTGATGGTGTCGAGCAGCAAGGCTTTATAGGTTTCGGTAAACAACGGCACATCGCCCACCGACATCGCGGCAATGGTTTCGCCGTGGTAGCTGTTGGTGAGGGTGACGAAGCGTTTCTTGTTCGGCAGGCCACGGTTGAGCCAATAGTGAAAGCTCATCTTCAGCGCGACTTCGATGCACGACGAGCCGTTGTCGGCGTAGAAGCAGCGGGTCAAACCCTCGGGCGTCATCGCCACCAGGCGTTCGGACAACTCGATCACCGGCTGGTGGCTGAAACCGGCGAGGATCACGTGTTCCAGTTGGTCGACCTGATCCTTGATGCGCTGGTTGATGCGCGGGTTGGCGTGGCCAAACACATTGACCCACCAGGAGCTGACGGCATCGAGGTAGCGCTTGCCTTCGAAGTCTTCCAGCCATACGCCTTCGCCACGTTTAATCGGGATAAGCGGCAGTTGCTGGTGGTCTTTCATCTGGGTGCAGGGATGCCACAGCACCGCGAGGTCGCGTTGCATCCACTGGTTATTCAAGCCCATCGGTTATCTCCTCGAAGCGGCCCTGCGCCCGGCGCAGGCGAAACAATCGCGCAAGCCTATGCAATGCCAGGCGGCGTCACAACCCATTACGGATGAATTGGCAGTAAAGGCAGGACGATCTGTCACGTTTCTTGGGAATAGTCCTTAATCCATTGTTAACGTACTGTGCATACTCTCTTGATCGTATTTCTCGATATTTCAAAGCGAAATTTTCCGCTTTAATTCGATAGGTAAATCGCTAGTCTTGGGCACAGTTCTTACGGGATTTGGGACATGCAGCTACGTAATTCATCGGCCCGTTATGGTTGGGTCAGCATGGTTTTGCACTGGGGCGTAGGCCTGGTGGTGTTCGGTTTGTTCGCGCTGGGCCTGTGGATGGTCGGCCTCGACTACTACAGTGCCTGGCGCAAAGACGCGCCCGACCTGCACAAGAGCATTGGCATTACGCTGTTCGCCATCATGCTGGTGCGTATCGTCTGGCGCCTTGTCAGCCCGCCGCCACCACCGTTGGCCAGCTACAGCCGAATGACGCGTATTGGCGCTGCGTTCGGCCACGGGTTCCTGTATCTGGGGCTGTTTGCCGTGATGATCGCCGGTTACCTGATTTCCACCGCAGACGGTGTCGGTATCCCGGTGTTTGGCCTGTTTGAGATTCCTGCCGTGGTTTCCGGGCTACCGGACCAGGCAGATAACGCCGGCCTGGTGCATCTGTACCTGGCCTGGGTATTGGTGGTCTTCGCCGGTTTGCATGGCGTGGCTGCGTTTAAACACCACTTTATCGATCGTGATGCGACCCTGACGCGAATGCTGGGGCGCAAAGCCTGATGTTCAACCTCGACTCACAAGGAATAGAAAGCATGTTGAAAAAGACTCTCGCCGCTCTGGCAATCGGTTCCGCACTGCTGTCCGCAGGTTCGGCGATGGCCGCTGATTATGTTGTCGACAAGGAAGGCCAGCACGCCTTCGTTGACTTCAAGATCAGCCACTTGGGCTACAGCTTCATCACCGGTACTTTCAAAGACCTGGATGGCAAGTTCAGCTTTGACGCCGCCAAGCCTGAAGACAGCAAAATCGAGTTCAACGTCCGTACCGCCAGCGTGTTCACTAACCACGCCGAACGTGACAAGCACATTGCCAGCAAAGACTTCCTGGACGTTGGCAAGTTTGCCGATGCCAAGTTCGTCTCCACCAGTGTCAAAACCACCGGTAAAAATGCTGCAGGCCAAGTCACTGCCGACGTAACCGGCGACCTGACCTTCCACGGCGTGACCAAGCCGATCGTGGTCAAGGCTACGTTCCTGGGCGAAGGCAAGGATCCATGGGGCGGCTACCGTGCCGGCTTTGAAGGCACTACCTCCTTCAACCGTCAGGACTTCGGCAAGCAGATGGACCTGGGCCCAGCGTCCAACACTGTTGAGCTTTACGTGACTTTTGAAGGCGTCAAAGCGAAGTAATTATTTCGCTGTTCCAAACGCCAAGCGCCGACCTCAGGGTCGGCGTTTTGCTGTGTATTGTTTAAAGGCTTTCTTGGTACGTCTTTACTTGGTCCTTGAGCCAGTTATGCAACGACGTCAGTTGCGCGGAAGGCTTGCTGCCGGCGGGCCAGACCAGGTAGTAACGTGACGTGTGCGCCGGTTCAATGTCGGTGAGCCGCACCAGATCCCCGCGTTGAATCAGCGCATGGGCAATCGAGCGGCGGGTCAGCGCGACGCCGTGCCCGAGCCGCACGGCTTCAAGCATCAAGGTGGAATCGGTGAACTCCAGCGACGCTTGCGGGCGTTGCCCTTCGATGCCTGCGGCGCCCAGCCAGATCGGCCAGCTTTCACTGGCGTGCAGCAATGGCTGCTCAAGGATGGCTTGCGCGTTGTCCGGCAGCACGCCGTGGTTGAAGTCGCGCGCGGCGACCACCAGCAATGAGTCGCCCATCAACGTTTCGCAATGCACATCCGGCCACTGGCCATGGCCGAAGCGAATCGCGCAATCGAGCGGGCCTTGCTCGAAGCTGGCGAACTCCATGCTCGACTCCAGCCGCAAGTGCAGCTCGGGGTGAGCGGCCCTGAAATCATGCAGACGCGGCAACAACCAATGCATGGCATAGGAAGGCAGCACCGAAGCGGTCAGCTGAGGGTGTCTGGTTTTTGCCATCAGTTTTTCGGTGATCCCGGCGATCTCGCCCAGCCCCTGCCTGATCTGGTAGGCATACACGCGGCCTTCATCCGTCAGCATCAGCGTGCGTTTGTTGCGCATGACCAAAGCGAGGCCCAGGTACTCCTCAAGTGCGCGAATCTGATGGCTGACGGCACTGTGGGTCACGTGCAACTCAAGGGCGGCCAGGTTTACCTTGCCCAGTCGGGCCAAGGCCTCGAAAGCACGCAGTGCGGCAAGAGGGGGCAATTTCAATGTGTGAATTCCTTTCACAAAAAAGCCTAATAATAGCCGCTATACGTGAAATGAGCGGGCTACCGATAATGGCGGCAAGTTATTTATTCAAATAACACCGTGCTGAAACTGTCGGGAGTTGCGAGCCATGATTGATGAGATTCAAGCGTTTCTGAACGATTACTTTAGTGTGCTGCAGACGCAGGACTTGAATACATTCGATCAAGTCTTTCATCGTGGCTGCGTGTTATACAGCGCACAGAACTCGAGCGTGGTCGTGCGGCCGTTCGATGAATACCGGGCCATGGTTCAAGGCCGTAAATCGCCGCAGGAAGGCAGTTTCCCACAGCTTGATGAAGTATTAATGATCGACGTGATGTCGCCGGAGATGGCCATCGTCAAAGTGCGTTTGCGCTTGTTCAATAACGTGATGGTTGATTACTTGAACCTGATGAAAGTTGACGGCCGCTGGATGATCTTCGCCAAGCTTTTTCATAAGGCCGGTGAAGTGGCTGATCAATAAGCTGCTGACTGGATGCAAAAACGCCCCGACTAATCGGGGCGTTTTTTTTAGCGTCGAAAACTCAGCGGTTGCGGGTCAGCAACGCTGGTTTTTCACCACGAGGGCGGCCTGGCAGTTGATCCAGCTGCTCAGGTGTCGGGAAGCGATCCGCTTTCGACTCCTTGTGGATGATTTTCGGCGCCGGGCCACCGCGCGGGTTCTGCACGGCGGGTTCCGACAAGCGTGGCTGGTCGTCACGGGCCGGGCGGCGGTTGTTGCTGCGCGAGTCTTCACGACGCGCCTGGCCGTCACGAGGTGCGCCATTGCGTGGGCCGTTGCGCTTGGCAGGTGGCGTACCGGTGGTACCGCCGCTGCTGTTGCGTGGGCCATTTTGACGACCGCCCTGTGGCTGGCCGCCACGTGGAGCGCTTGTACCTGCGGCTGTACCCGCGCCCTGTGCCGGGGCACCTGGACGGCGGCCACGGCCCTGTGCCGGCTTGGCCTGGGGCACGTAGTCAACGCGGTTACCGAAGTTATCCACATCGTCGTCGAGGAACTCGTCCGGGGCGCGGTCGGCGGCGGCACGTGGCGGCTGGCTCGGCTGGCGCTGTTCGCGGGCCGGGGTGCCTTCACGGGGCTTTTGCTCACGGGCTGGGCGTTCGCCACGGCCGTTGGTGGGTGCTTTTTCCTTGCCGCCTTTGTCTTTGCCCTTGTCGCGACGGCCACCGCCACCACCGCCGCCGTTCGGGCCATCGCCCTTCGGACCGCGTGGGTTGCGTGGGTTACGCACGTCCGGACGCTCGCGCGCTTCAGGCTTTTCGGCCTCCACGGCGCTGGAGTCGAAGCCCATCAGGTCGCCGTCGGCGATTTTCTGCTTGGTCATGCGCTCGATGCTTTTGAGCAGTTTTTCTTCGTCCGGAGCGACCAGGGAAATGGCCTCGCCCGAACGACCGGCACGGCCGGTACGGCCGATACGGTGCACGTAATCTTCATCGACGTTCGGCAGCTCGAAGTTGACCACGTGTGGCAATTGGTCGATATCCAGGCCGCGTGCGGCGATATCGGTGGCGACCAGAATGCGCACAGTACCGGCCTTGAAGTCGGCCAGGGCTTTGGTGCGTGCGTTCTGGCTCTTGTTACCGTGGATGGCGACGGCGGTGAGGCCGTGCTTGTCCAGGTACTCGGCCAGGCGGTTGGCGCCGTGCTTGGTGCGGGTAAACACCAGCACCTGCTCCCACGCGCCGTGAGTGATCAGGTGCGCCAGCAGCGAACGCTTGTGGCTGGCGGCCAGGCGGAACACGCGTTGCTCGATGCGCTCGACCGTGGTGTTCGGCGGCGTGACTTCGATGCGTTCCGGGTTGTGCAGCAGCTTGCCGGCCAGGGCGGTGATGTCCTGGGAGAACGTTGCCGAGAACAGCAGGTTCTGACGTTTGGCCGGCAGGCGGGCGAGGACCTTTTTCACGTCATGGACAAAGCCCATGTCGAGCATGCGGTCGGCTTCGTCCAGCACGAGGATTTCCACGTGGGACAAGTCGACGCTGCCTTGGCCGCACAGGTCGAGCAAACGACCCGGGCAGGCTACCAGCACGTCAACACCACGGGACATGGCCTGAACCTGTGGGTTCATGCCGACGCCGCCGAAGATGCAGGCGCTGACGAACTTCAAGTCGCGGGCATACAGCTTGAAGCTGTCGTGCACCTGGGCGGCGAGTTCGCGGGTTGGGGTCAGGACCAGTACGCGCGGTTGGCGCGGGCCGTGACGCTGGGATTTGTCCGGGTGACCGTTGGGGAACAACCGCTCCAGAATCGGGAGGGCGAAACCACCGGTTTTACCAGTACCTGTCTGCGCCGCAACCATCAGGTCGCGACCTTGCAACACGGCGGGAATGGCCCGCTGTTGCACCGGAGTAGGCTCGGTATAGCCCGCTGCCTCGATGGCGCGGACTAAAGCCTCGGAGAGACCGAGGGAAGCAAAGGACATGAGTAATCCTGTTTTAGTTAGGGCTTGGCCCAAAGGGATAATCTTGCCGGGCGTGAATGGCGCTTAGGGGAGCGCAACCCCGTCCGGTCCTGCTGCGTCTGGCGGGCACTCCACCGGCTCGCGCGGGCTGAAAGCTGCGCAGTAGCTGGGTTAGGTGCCTTTTTCAAGACCTCAGCGGCCGGGCGTGAGCCTGGCGGAAAGGCCGGAGTATAACAGAGCAATCACGGCGCGCCGCTTTCCTGCTGCTCAACGGTGTGTTCAGGGGCTGTATTGGCTTGGATTCCGCCATATTTGGCGCTTAAGGCTGCGTAGGCAGGCTCTTGCTTGAAGCGCTTGAGCTCGGCGGCAAAGCGTTGCACCAGCAGGTCCATGCCGGCGCCACGGCGCACGGCTAAAAATTGCGGCTGGCGGCTGACCACCAGCGGCGCCTGGCTGACCTTGCCTTCCAGGCCCATGGTCTTGATCACATGCTGGCCGACTCGACGGTCGGTAATCACCAGGTCAATGCGGCCCAGCGACAGTTTGCCGAAGTTGGCCTCATGGCTGGGTGCCGGCTCGCGGTCGAACAGGGTGGATTCGCTGAAGGCCTCGCCATACAGATAGCCCGGCGACGTGCCGACCGTCAGCCCGCGCAAGTCATCCAGAGTTTGGGCCGGGTGAGGGCGGTCGTTGGCATAGAACAGCACGAACTCGACAGCCGACAACGGTTCGCTGGGGTAAAGCAGCAGGGCATCGCGCTCATGGCTGTGGAAAATATCCAGTGCACCATCGGCATGGCCTTGGTCGAGCATGGCCAGGCAACGTTTCCACGGCAGAAACTGCCATTGCACCTCCACCCCCAGGCGCTGGAACACGATCACCGTGGTTTCGTAATCCAGGCCGCGCATGCTGCCCTTGTCGTCGTACACATAAGGCGCCCAAGGCTCGGTGACAATGCGCAATTTCTCGCCGTAAGCGGTGAAGCTCAGGCAAGCGAAAAGCACAGCGGTCAACAGCTTGAGAATGACGGGCATACCCTGAGGTTACGATGCTCCTGCGCTAAAGAGAAGCTCTGGCACACGCATTCGCGGGCAAGTTGATGTGGCGCATTTAAAAGCAAAAGGCCCTCGTTTAAACGAGGGCCTTGGTGTTACCAAACAAGCCTTAGCGTGGCAGCTTGAGGTTGTTCCAGATGGCCAGGCTGGGTTCAGTCTGGTTCAGGGTGTAGAAGTGCAACCCTGGTGCGCCACCTTGCAGCAATTGTTCACACATCTGCGTGATGACCTGCTCACCGAACGCCTGGATGCTCTTGACGTCATCGCCATAAGCTTCCAGTTGCTTGCGCACCCAGCGTGGGATTTCAGCGCCGCAGGCATCGGAGAAACGCGCCAGCTTGCTGTAGTTGGTGATCGGCATGATGCCCGGCACGATAGGGATATTCACACCCATGGCCCGTACACGCTCGACAAAGTAGAAGTAGCTGTCGGCGTTGAAGAAGTACTGGGTGATCGCACTGTCGGCGCCGGCATTGGCCTTGCGCACGAAGTTCTGCAAATCGTCTTCGAAATTACGCGCCTGTGGGTGCATCTCCGGGTAAGCCGCCACTTCGATATGGAAGTGATCGCCGCTTTCTTCGCGGATGAAGCTCACCAGGTCATTGGCGTAGCGCAGCTCACCGCTGGCCATGCCCATGCCGGACGGCAGGTCGCCACGCAGGGCGACGATGCGCTTGATACCCGCTTGTTTGTATTGGGTCAGCAGGCTGCGCAGGTCGGCCTTGCTGTCGCCCACGCACGACAAGTGCGGAGCGGCGGGAACTTTGACTTCGCTTTCGAGCTGCAACACGGTGTTGATCGTGCGGTCACGGGTCGAGCCACCGGCGCCGTAGGTGCAGGAGAAGAAGTCGGGGTTGTAGCTGGCCAACTGCTTGGCAGTCGCCATCAGTTTTTCATGCCCAGCATCGGTCTTGGTCGGGAAGAACTCGAAGCTGTAGCGACGGTCTTGGGACATGGTTAATACCCTTGGAAACTCATAAAACCGGAAGTCATGCACCGATTTAATGTGGGAGCGGGCTTGCTCGCGAATGCGGTGTGTCAGCCACCGAATGCATCAACTGACACACCGCTTTCGCGAGCAAGCCCGCTCCCACACAAGCCCGCTCCGCCAGGGAGCGAGCCGGTTACTTAGTAACGGTAAGCGTGCGGCTTGAACGGACCTTCAACCGTCACGCCGATGTAGTCGGCCTGGGTCTTGGTCAGTTGAGTCACCACGCCGCCGAAGCCGCGGACCATTTCCAGGGCCACTTCTTCGTCGAGTTTCTTCGGCAGTACTTCCACGGTCAGACGCTCGGCTTTCTGGGCTGGCGACAGGTCGGCGTACTTCTGGCCGAACAGGAAGATCTGCGCCAGTACCTGGTTGGCGAACGAGCCATCCATGATGCGGCTTGGGTGGCCGGTGGCGTTGCCCAGGTTAACCAGACGGCCTTCAGCCAGCAGGATCAGGTAGTCGTCGTTCTGCGGGTCGAAATCACCAGCACCGGTACGGTGAACCTTGTGTACCTGCGGCTTCACTTCTTCCCATGCCCAGTTCTTGCGCATGAAAGCGGTGTCGATTTCATTGTCGAAGTGGCCGATGTTGCAGACAACAGCGCGCTTTTTCAGGGCTTTGAGCATGTTTGCGTCGCAAACATTCACGTTACCGGTGGTGGTCACGATCAGGTCGATCTTGCCCAGCAGGGCTTTGTCGATGCTCGCTTCGGTGCCGTCGTTCTGGCCGTTGATGAACGGCGAAACCACTTCAAAACCGTCCATGCACGCTTGCATGGCGCAGATCGGGTCGACTTCGGAGACTTTAACGATCATGCCTTCCTGACGCAGGGACTGGGACGAACCCTTGCCCACGTCGCCGTAGCCGATCACCAGGGCTTGCTTGCCCGACAGCAGGTGGTCGGTGCCGCGCTTGATGGCATCGTTGAGGCTGTGACGGCAGCCGTACTTGTTGTCGTTCTTGCTCTTGGTCACCGAGTCGTTGACGTTGATGGCCGGGATTTTCAGCTCGCCCTTGGCCAGCATGTCCAGCAGGCGGTGTACGCCGGTGGTGGTTTCTTCGGTCACACCGTGAACGCGGTCAAGAATCTGCGGGTATTTGTTGTGCAGCAGCTCGGTCAGGTCGCCGCCGTCGTCGAGGATCATGTTGGCATCCCATGGCGCGCCATCTTTGAGGATGGTTTGCTCCAGGCACCACTCGTACTCTTCTTCGGTCTCGCCTTTCCAGGCGTAAACCGCGATACCGGCAGCCGCGATAGCAGCAGCGGCCTGGTCTTGAGTCGAGAAAATGTTGCAGGACGACCAGCGTACTTCGGCGCCCAGTGCAACCAGGGTTTCGATCAGCACGGCAGTCTGAATGGTCATGTGGATGCAGCCGAGGATCTTCGCGCCTTTGAGCGGCTGCTCAGCGGCGTACTTGCGGCGCAGACCCATCAGGGCTGGCATTTCGGATTCGGCGATAAAGGTTTCGCGACGGCCCCAGGCGGCGAGGGACATGTCGGCGACTTTGTAGTCGGTAAAACCTGCAGGCGTGATTACAGCGCTCATGAAGAGCCTCCATTCGTAGTGTGCGAATGGGCGCCGTTGTGCGTTTAGTATCCAGCTGGCTAACCAGGCCGGACAACGCCCCATCCGAGCCTGACAGGTTGAACCTGCTGCAGCGCCCCTCGGACAGGTGGCGGGAGAACGGTATCAATCGAAGATGACCGTTTTGAAGCGGTGGCGATTATAGCCGTGTGCGCGGCACTTCCCAAGCCTTTCTGTCGGCCAGATGAAGATCGCTGATGGGCCTGATAGGCAATGCTTCATAGAGCTTGGGCCCATGCTCTGCCATGATGTTGCCCATCATTTCGCAAGACGCTTTGGAGTGACCATGAACTTCCACACCCGCAAATGGGTAAAACCCGAAGACCTCAACCCCAACGGCACCCTGTTCGGCGGCAGCCTGCTGCGCTGGATCGACGAAGAAGCGGCCATCTACGCGATTGTTCAATTGGGCAACCAGCGCGTGGTGACCAAGTACATCTCCGAAATCAACTTCGTCAGCGCCTCGCGTCAGGGCGACATCATCGAACTGGGTATCACTGCCACAGAGTTCGGCCGCACCTCCATCACCCTGACCTGTGAAGTGCGCAACAAGATCACCCGCAAGAGCATTCTGACTGTGGAAAAAATGGTCTTCGTCAACCTGGGCGAAGACGGTTTGCCGTCGCCCCACGGGCGTACAGAGATCAAGTATGTGAAAGACCAGTTTCAGGATGAGTAACTGCACGCCCTGCTTCGGCGGGCATTGAACGCTCGCGATTGGAGGCAGGTCGTACCTGAACCGCATCCCCTTGTTCAGGTACGACCATGGCCACGCAAACAGACGGCAAAACCCCCAACCTGTCGCAGGAAGAGCAACAGGATGTTGACAAGAACCAGCCGCCCCGCGCGGCGGTCCTGCACGAAATAATCCGCACCCAGGGCGACCAGGAACTGGAACGCAATGTGGCCGCGTTGTGGTGGTCGGCGTTGGCGGCGGGCCTGACCATGGGCCTGTCGCTGATGGGCATGGGCCTGCTCAACTCGCGCCTGCCGGATGGCGAAGCCTTCAAGGTGATCGCCAGCTTTGGCTATTGCGCGGGCTTTCTCGCGGTCATCCTCGCGCGCCAGCAATTGTTTACCGAAAACACCCTGACCGCGGTGCTGCCGGTGATGAGCAAGCCGACGCTTGCCAATGCCGGCCGCCTGTTGCGGTTATGGACGGTGGTGCTGGTGGGCAACCTGTGCGGCACCTTGCTGGTAGCCTATGTGATGCTGCACCTGCCGATCTTCGACACCAAGACCGATATGGCCTTCCTCGAAATCGGCCGCAAGGTCATGGAAAACGACCCCGGTCAGATGTTCGCCAAGGGCATTATTTCCGGCTGGATGATCGCCACCATGGTGTGGATGATCCCGTCCATGGAAAGCGCGAAGATGTTCATTATTATCCTGATCACTTACCTGATGGCGCTGGGCGACTTCACCCACATCGTCGTCGGCTCGGCGGAAGTGTCGTACCTGGTGTTTGCCGGCGAGCTGCCGTGGAAGGATTTCTGGCTGGTGTTTGCCGGGCCGACCCTGGCGGGCAATATCATCGGCGGCAGTTTTATTTTTGCGTTGATCAGCCATGCGCAGATTCGCAGTGAGAGCAGCTTGCCGGGCGAGCCCGCAGACCCACGTCACCCTCATGACAAGGTACAACGCAATAACACCCGCAAAGGTTGATACCGATCCTTTGCGGGCAGGCTTCAGGCTTTGAACGGTTTGCTGGCAGGCTCGGCGGCAGGTGTGCTGTCAGGCGCCTTGAGCTGGCCTTCCCACCGGGCGATCACCAAGGGCGCCAGCGCATTGCCCAGCACATTGAGTGCCGTAATCGGCATATCCATCAGCCGATAGACGCCTGCGATAATCGCTACGCCTTCCACAGGCAGCCCCGCCGCCGTCAAGGTGGCGGTAAGGATGATAAACATGAAGCCCGGCACGCCTGCCGCGCCTTTTGAAGTCAGCACCATGATCAATACCAGCATGCCTTGATCCGCGAGGCTCAAGTCGATGCCATACGCTTGGGCGATGAACAGCGTGCCCAGCGCGGCGAACAGCGATGCGCCGTCCAGGTTGAACGAGTAGCCCAACGGGATAACCATGCTGGTAATCGGGCGTGGCGCGCCATACCGCCCCATCTTCTCGATCAATTGCGGCATGACCGTCGCAGAGGCTGCGCTGCAAAAGGCCAGCAGCAGTTCACTGCGTATTTCTCGCAGCAGATGAAAAAAACCAACCCCCGCCAGCCGTGCCACTGCACCCAAAACACACAAACCGAATAGCAGCACTGCGAAATAGGTGGTGGCGATGAGCTTGGCCAGCGGCAGCAAGGCACTGAGGCCAAAGCTGGCAACGGTGACGGCGATCAACCCGAAAATGCCAATGGGCGAGTAATGCATAACCAGATGCGTCACTTTGAACATGGTATCGGAGATGCCTTGCATCACACTCATCAGTGGAGCTTTGCGTTGCTCGGGTAGCAAGGACAGGGCACAGCCGAACAGAATGGCAAAAAACAGCACCGACAGCAGCTTGCCCTGCGACATAGCCAGCACGATGTTGTCCGGCACGATTGCCAGCAGTATTTGGCCCAGGTTTTGCGAAGTGCCGTTGCTGGCTAAGCCGCTTACCGGTGCTTGCAGCGTGTCACCGAATTGCGCACCCGCGCCGGGCTCAACCACGTTGCCGACAACCAGGCCGAAGACGATTGCAATACTGGTAATGGTGAAAAAATACACGAACGTCTTCACGCCGACGCGTCCCAAGGCGCTTGGGTTGCCCATACCGGCAATGCCGACCGTCATGCAGGCGAAGACCAGAGGTACAACGATCATTTTCATCAGTTTGATGAACAGGTCGCCTGCCGGTTGCAGCAGGTTGTCGATGAACCAGACCTTTTGTTCGGGGAATTGGTTAAGAACGATGCCGACGATTATGCCGGCAGCCAGGCCGATCATGATGCGGGTGACGAGACTGGTTGATGTTCTGGTAGTCATGGGGGTGGCCCTTATTATTGTGATTGCCTGGGTTTATTGAGCGAACAGTCCGGCGAAGTCCTTGAACCCTTTTACCTCGATGGGGTTGCCGCTGGGGTCGAGAAAAAACATCGTGCGCTGCTCGCCCGGTTCGCCGGCAAATCGGGTCACTGGTGGGATCTCGAAGCGTGTGCCTGAACGCTCGAGGCGTTCGGCCAGCGTCAGCCACTCCTCAAGCGGCAACACCACGCCCAGATGCGGCATCAGCACCCGATGTTCGCCGACCAGGCCGGTACGCGTCGTCGTAAATGGCGTACCCAGGTGCAGTGACAGCTGATGACCGAAAAAATCGAAGTCGATCCAGGTATCGGTGCTTCGGCCTTCCGTGCAGCCCAAAACATCTCGATAAAAAATGCGCGCCTGGTTTAAGTCACAAACATGGTATGCAGCATGAAAGGGTCTGTTCATGGCAGGTTCTCCGAGTGGGGGAGCCTCAGGTTAAACAGGCTGTGTATTCAGTTAAAACGGGTTCGCCTTGTTCTGAGCGAAAGGAAAACCGATGGATGTTCGATTCCTGAGAAGCCTGGTCGCCGTCGTTGAAAGCGGCTCTATTGCCGCGGCTGCGCGCCATGAAAACCGTACTGCCGCAGCGATCAGCCAACGAATCAAGGCGCTTGAGCGCACGCTTGGCTGCACGCTGCTTGTGCGTACGGCACATGCCATAAGTCCCTCGGATCAATGCCTGCTATTGTTACCAAAGATTCTCGCCGTCATTGAGCAGGCGCGTGAGTTGCAGGAGGACCTGAGCCAGGACGGCTTATCGGGAGAAATCAAGGTAGGTGCCATTTCAACGGCATTGACCGGGGTCTTGCCGCAGGTTATCGAACGGTTAGCGCTTTCAGCACCCAAGCTGCGGCTGAAGATCACACCGGGTGACTCCAAAAGCCTCTACGAGAAATTGCTGACCCAAGAGTTGGACGCCGTGCTTCTTGTCAGGCCCCCGTTCCCAACGCCCAAGGCTGTGACCCGCGTATTATTGCGCGCCGAACCACTGGTTCTGATCGCTCCTGCAGCGTATGAGGCGCAGACGGCTGAGGCGTTGTTGGGTGAGCATCCATTTATCCGCTACGACGCGCGTTCGTGGGGTGGGCAGATCGCACAGCGTTTCCTTGACGAGCATTCCTTTGAGCCGCAGGTGCTCTGTGAGCTGGATGCTTTGGAAACTATCGTAATGCTGGTCGCCCAAGGAATGGGCGTATCGCTGGTACCCCAGTGGGCGGGAATGCCTCTGGGCAAGCTGCGCGTGCTGCCGGTCGACGACGAGCAGCGCTATGCACGAGAATTGGTGGCCATGCATGGCTCGACACCGCGCCGCCCTCTGGCGATGCGGCATCTGCTTGAATCACTGTGCAGCGCGCCTACGGGAACATTTTCCGCATAGGCGGTAAATGCCCATAGGCGCG
The DNA here is from genome assembly GCF_965653655.1 of Pseudomonas onubensis. Taxonomy (NCBI): domain Bacteria; kingdom Pseudomonadati; phylum Pseudomonadota; class Gammaproteobacteria; order Pseudomonadales; family Pseudomonadaceae; genus Pseudomonas; species Pseudomonas onubensis. Next base: position 18,519 of record NZ_CBFHAZ010000114.1, read on the forward strand.
CCTGGGGTCACTGCGGTTCGGCCACGCGGCGTACCACTCGACCAATCGTCAAACCCTGCAACAGAATCGATGACAGCACCACGATGTAGGTGATGCTCAGCAGCAAGTCGCGTTCCGGGCCAAGCGGCAGGGCCAGCGCCAGTGCGACCGAGACGCCACCGCGCAAACCACCCCAGGTGAGAATACGGATAGTGCCGCGTGGCACCGTGCGCCAGCGCCGCAGCAACAGGATCGCCGGGGCTACGGTCAGCAGACGAGAGGCCAGGATCGCCACGGCCAGCAAGCTGGCGGCCAGTACGTGCAGCCAGTTGAACGGCAACAGCAGCAGCTCCATGCCGATCAGGGCAAACAGCAAGGCGTTAAGCATGTCATCGAGCAATTCCCAGAAGCCGTCGAGGTAGCGGCGGGTCATGTCGTTCATCGCCAGCTTGCGCCCCAGGTTGCCGATGATCAGGCCGGCCACCACCATCGCAATCGGCGCCGAGACGTGCAGTTCGGTCGCCATTGCCGAGCCGCCGATCACCAGCGCCAGGGTCAGCATCACTTCGATCTGGTGTTGCTCGATGCTCTTGATCATCAGGTACACCAGGTAGCCGATCAGCCCGCCGAACACCACGCCGCCAATCGCTTCATGGGCGAACAGCATGGCCGTGGCGCCGACGGTCGGTGTTTCGCCCAGCTGTGCGATACCGAGTAGCACGGTAAACACCACCACCGCTGTGCCGTCGTTGAACAGCGATTCGCCGACGATGGTGGTTTTCAGTGGTTTGGAGGCGTTGGCGGTTCGCAGCACGCCCAACACTGCAATCGGGTCGGTGGGTGAAATCAGTGCGCCGAACAGCAGGCAGTAAAGGAAGCTGACGTGCCAGCCGAACAGGGCAAAGATGTAGTACGCCAGGCTGCCGATGACCACGGTGGCGATCAACACACCGAACGTCGCCAGCAGGCCGATGGGCCAGCGATAGCTGCGCAGGTCGTTGAGGTTGACGTGCAAGGCGCCGGCGAACAGCAGAAACGACAGCATCCAGTTCATCAGCAAGTCGCCGAAGTCGATCTGGCCTATCAACTGCTGGATACGTTCCTCCAGACCGGGATAGCCAATAACACTCAGGCCTTGCAGGATCAGGGAAAACAGCAGGGCCGTGACCATCACGCCGATGGTGGGCGGCAGGCCGATAAAACGGTAGTTCACATAGGTGAGCAGCGTGGTGAGGCAAATAAAGGCGGCGACAAGTTCAAGCATCCGAGGTCCTTGGAAGTGAGGGAAGGTCGTTATTGCTGGGATGGACCGCAACAGTGGCGGGATGTTTCAAGGCGCCGGCTAAAAGCGCGATAGAACCTTTCGGCGCGCCTCGGTTCATAGCCGGTGAGTGCGATATTGCAGTTATAGTGCTAAAACTCTAATTTCTACTTAAAACAACAAAAGGAATCCATGATGACGGCCGCTTTCTGGTGTGTGTTGATCGCAATTTTCCTGCCTTACCTGTGTACGGGGGTGGCCAAGTTCAGCGGCGGCAAGTTCGGCCCGCGGCACAACCACGACCCGCGTGCCTTCCTGGATACCGTCGAAGGCATGGCCAAGCGCGCCCACAACGCTCAACTCAACAGCTTTGAAGTAACGCCTGCGTTTGCCGCGGCAGTGATCATCGCGCACCTGGCCGGTACGGCGTCGCTGGTGACTATCAATGTGCTGGCGGTGCTGTTTATTACCAGCCGCTTGCTGTACATCATCTGCTACCTGGCCGACTGGGCGATGCTGCGTTCTCTGGTGTGGGCGGTGGGGATGGCGTTGATTGCGAGTTTCTTTTTTGTCTCCGTCTAAAGCCTTGACGCAAAACCCCTGTGGGAGCGGGCTTGCTCGCGAATGCGGTGTGTCAGCCACCCATTGTGCTGGCTGACACACCGCATT
>NZ_CBFHAZ010000115.1:0-19689 GCF_965653655.1 Pseudomonas onubensis
AGTCAACTCAGGTATCGACTGAACCACCGCCTTCGCGAGCAAGCCCGCTCCCACATTTGATTTGTGTACATCTGATAACACTCAGTAATCATCCCCACGCGCCGTCACATCCCGCTCGACCGGCTCGGCATTCGGGTCATAGCCCACCGGGAATTTGCCCTTGAGCGTCCACGCGAACGCAATAATCTCGGCCACCGTGCGGTACAGCTCCTCCGGGATGCTGTCGCCCAATTCCATGCGCGCCAGCAGTTTCACCAGCTCGGCGTTCTCATAGATCGGTACTTCATTTTCCCGCGCCAACTTCAAAATGGCTTCAGCCAGGGCATCGTCGCCCTTGGCCGTCAGGGTCGGCGCTTGCTGGCCGTCGTACTTGAGGGCAATCGCCTGGCGCGGCGGGGTGGGGTTTTTCATGCGGTTTCATCCACCCAGCGTTGCTCCAATCCGGTTCGTGGCCCGCGTGGAGGCGTGCCGAGGTGGCAGTCCAGGTCGCCGACATTAATACCCGAAGTCACCAGACGCTCGCGCAAGCTGCCCAAGTGGCTTTCGATCAGGCTGGCGGTGAACGGGCGCGAGGCCCACAGCTGGCTGGACAATTTGCCCTGGGTCAGTTGCGCCTGCACCTGCAACGGCCCCAGCGGCTCCATGTCGAAGGCCAGCTCGACGCGCCAGAGCATTTGCTTGGGGTCTTTCTTGTCCTTGCGCTCCGGTTGGTCCTTGTCCGGCGGCGGTTCTTCACGCTGGAACTTGACCTGCAACGGCACAATATCCTGCAAGGTACGCATGGGGATTTCCAGCTGCCAAGTAGTTTGCAGCCGGCCATCGGCGGTAGTGCCGGTTTGCTCCAGGCTCGACAGCTGGTGGCTTTGCAGTCGGGAAATCGCGCCGGCGGCCAGGCGCAAAAGGTTTTCCAGGTCGCCTTCGCCTGCCAGCTTGGCCATCAGCCGGTCCGGCAGCGGAAAGCCCGCCGGGGCTTGCCGTGCGCCGATCTGGCCGAGGGTGCTGAGCGGGTTGCGCACGAAGTTGGGCAGTACCTGGGCCAGCGTATTAGCGGCGAGGATGGCATTCAGATTCGTCGCGGCGGGCAGGGCCGGCAGCAAATCGGCAACCAGGCGCAGCAGCGCGCCCTTCATGTCCAGAGGCGGAATTTGCGGGTCTTGCCCGGCGAGCAATTTGGCTTCAAGGAACACGCCGCTACTTTGTACCAACTGCGCCAGCACCTTGGGGTTGCTGACTTGCGCCAGGTCAGGCAGCGCATTGAGCAAACGCGCGGCGGCGGCGCGCAGGTCGCTGGAAGTGGTGTCGTCGGCGGGCAGGCTTTGCAGCGCGGTGAACAGCACATCCAGCGAGCCTTGGCGACTTTGCTGAGTGGTCAGTTGTTGCGCCACGGCCAACTGATCCTTGAGCCCGCTCAACGGCACGAAATTCAGGCTTTGCGCATTCTGCACCACGGCGCTGAGCAAGCTGCCGACCCGCAGCGGCTGCGGGCTTTCCAGGCTCAGCGTGGTGCCGGCCAGGGCGTTATTGAGCACGCTGACCAGTGAGCGATAGATCGCCGGTTGCGCCGTGCCTTGTGGCAGCATCTGGGTGGTCAGCACCTTGGCCTGCAACAGTGTGCCCACCGGCATCTGTGTGGTGTCGATGCGGGTGAGGGCGGCCACATTGGCGCTCAAGGCTTGCTGCAAGCTGATGGTCAGGTTGCCGGTGGGTGTCTGGCTCACCGCCACATTGCTGCCCAACGGCAACGGCTGGGCGCTGCTGGCTTGTACCAAGGTTTGGCGGCCGCCTTCGAGGGTCAACTTGAGCAATAGCTGAAACGCATCACCGCCTTGTTTAAGCGCAATCACCTCGGCGTTGACGGTTTTCCCAGGGTCGATCAGGCCGGTCTGCGGCTCCAGCAGTTTCAACAACTCGCCGGTCGGCGGCAGCGGGGCAGGCCCGGGCGTCGGTGCGGGCGGCAGCGTAGGAAGGTTGATCTCACCGGTCATCGTGCGCGTCGTCTCTGGGGAAATTGCCCTCTTTAGAGTAGGGCATCACATGTATAATGCCGCCCGTCTGCAAAGAGAGCGGTAAAAACCTCACAACTATTTGATCCAGCTCTCTAAAATCGGTCGCCAAAGCCGTTATTGTGCATTTCTCTATAACGGCCGCTGCACCGCCGACTTGAACCGTAAAGGCCCGCGATCTTTTGACCAGCCCTCTTCTAGAAGCCGTAGCGCTTGCCTGTGAACGCGACCTGCGCCTGCTGTTCGAGCATCTCGAACTGCGGCTGGCGGGCGGCGACATGGTGCAGATCAGCGGCCCCAACGGCAGCGGCAAGACCAGTTTGCTGCGCCTGCTGGCCGGGTTGATGCAACCGACGGCCGGTGAGGTTCGACTCAACGGCAAGCCCCTCAACGAACAACGCACCGAGCTTGCGCGCAACCTGATCTGGATCGGCCACGCCGCCGGCATCAAGGACGTGCTCACGCCGGAAGAAAACCTCAGCTGGCTCAGCGCCCTGCATCATCCGGCGCCCCGTGATGCCATCTGGCAGGCCTTGGCCGCTGTCGGCCTCAAAGGCTTCGAAGACGTTCCCTGCCACACCTTGTCCGCAGGCCAGCAGCGCCGCGTGGCGCTGGCACGTTTGTATCTGCCAGGCCCGCCGCTGTGGATTCTCGACGAACCCTTCACCGCCCTCGACAAGCAAGGCGTCGCCCAACTCGAAGAGCACCTGGCCCAGCACTGCGAGCAGGGCGGTTTAGTTGTGCTCACCACCCATCACACCCTGGCGCGTATACCCGCCGGTTACCGCGACCTGGATTTAGGGCGGTGGTCGGCATGAGTGTGTTCGCGCTGTTAGTTGCCCGTGAAGCCCGCCTGTTGTGCCGTCGCCCGGCCGAATTGGCCAACCCTTTGGTATTTTTCGCCATCGTCATCGCGCTGTTCCCGCTGGCAGTCGGCCCCGAGACTAAACTGTTGCAAACCTTGTCCCCGGGACTGGTGTGGGTGGCCGCGCTTTTATCGGTCCTGCTCTCGCTGGACGGGCTGTTTCGCAGTGATTTTGAAGACGGTTCCCTCGAACAGTGGGTCCTTTCGTCGCACCCCTTGCCACTTCTGGTACTGGCCAAGGTGCTGGCACACTGGGTTTTTTCCGGCTTGGCGCTAGTATTGCTCTCGCCGCTGCTGGCGATGATGCTCGGCTTGCCCGTCGAGTGCCTGCCGGTGTTGCTCCTGTCCTTGTTACTCGGTACGCCGGTGCTCAGCCTTTTGGGGGCGGTGGGCGCAGCGTTGACCGTCGGTTTGAAGCGGGGTGGCCTGTTGCTGGCCCTGTTGATTCTGCCTTTGTACATCCCGGTGTTGATCCTGGGCAGCGGCGCCTTGCAGGCCGCGCTCATGGGCATGCCGGCGACCGGTTACCTCCTGTGGCTTGGCAGCCTGACCGCCCTGGCGGTAACCCTGACACCCTTTGCTATAGCGGCTGGCCTGAAGATCAGCGTCGGCGAATAATGAGGTCTGGCCAAGAGTTATGTCTTGGCTCAGCTCTTCAACATAAGAAAGACCCTGAGCTTTGCGCAATGACGCACAGCCACCGTGATGGAAACAGCAATGAACTGGACCTGGTTTCACAAGCTCGGCTCGCCCAAATGGTTTTACGGCATCAGCGGCAAGCTGCTGCCGTGGTTGAGCGTCGCCGCCATTTTGCTGATCGGCATCGGCCTGGTCTGGGGCCTGGCCTTCGCGCCGCCGGACTACCAGCAAGGCAACAGCTTTCGCATCATCTATATCCACGTGCCCGCCGCCATGCTGGCGCAATCCTGCTACGTGATGCTGGCCGTGTGCGGCATCGTCGGCCTGGTGTGGAAGATGAAACTGGCCGACGTCGCCCTGCAATGCGCCGCGCCCATCGGCGCGTGGATGACCGCCGTGGCGCTGGTCACCGGCGCGATCTGGGGCAAACCCACCTGGGGTTCGTGGTGGGTGTGGGATGCGCGACTCACCTCCATGCTGATCCTGCTGTTCCTGTATTTCGGCCTGATCGCCCTGGGCAACGCCATCAGCAACCGCGACAGCGCGGCCAAGGCCTGCGCGGTGCTGGCCATCGTCGGCGTGATCAACATACCGATCATCAAGTACTCGGTGGAGTGGTGGAACACCCTGCACCAGGGCGCCACCTTTACTCTCACCGAAAAACCGGCGATGCCCGTGGAAATGTGGGCGCCGCTGCTGCTGATGGTGCTGGGGTTCTACTGCTTCTTTGGCGCCGTATTGCTGATGCGCATGCGCCTCGAAGTGCTCAAGCGTGAAGCCCGCACCAGTTGGGTCAAGGCCGAAGTGCAAAACAGCCTGGGAGCGCGCGGATGAACTTCAACTCGTTCAGTGAATTTCTCGCCATGGGCCATCACGGCCTGTATGTCTGGACGGCTTATGGCATCTGCCTGGCGGTGCTGGCCCTCAACGTCGCCGCGCCGATCCTGGCCCGCAAGCGTTACCTGCAACAAGAGGCGCGTCGTCTGCGCCGGGAGACCGATAAGTGAATCCGCTGCGTAGAAAGCGTCTGTTGATCATCCTCGCCATCATGGCCGGCGTCGGCATTGCCGTAACCCTGGCCCTGAGCGCCTTGCAGCAGAACATCAACCTGTTCTACACCCCGACCCAGATCGCCAATGGCGAAGCGCCTGTCGACACGCGCATCCGCGCCGGCGGCATGGTCGAGAAGGGCTCCTTGAAGCGTTCCGGTGATTCCCTCGACGTGACCTTTGTGGTCACCGACTTCAACAAAGCCGTGACCATCACCTATCGCGGCATCCTCCCGGACCTGTTCCGTGAAGGCCAGGGCATCGTCGCCCTGGGCAAGCTCAACGCCGACGGCGTGGTGGTGGCCGATGAAGTACTCGCCAAGCACGATGAGAAGTACATGCCGCCCGAGGTCACCAAAGCCCTCAAAGACAGCGGCCAGTCGGCCCCTGGCTCAAATGCACAGCCTGCCAAGGAGGGCTAAGCCATGACGTCCGCACTGTTTATTCCGGAGCTGGGCCAGTTGGCGATGATCCTCGCCCTGTGCTTCGCCATCGTCCAGGCCGTGGTGCCATTGCTCGGCGCCTGGCGCGGCGACCGACTGTGGATGAGCCTGGCGCAGCCGGCCGCGTGGGGCCAGTTTGCCTTTTTGGTGTTCGCCTTTGGCTGCCTGACCTACGCCTTTATGACCGACGACTTTTCCGTCGCCTACGTCGCCAATAACTCCAACAGCGCGCTGCCCTGGTACTACAAGTTCAGCGCCGTGTGGGGTGCCCACGAAGGTTCGTTGCTGCTCTGGGCCTTGATCCTCGGCGGCTGGACCTTTGCCGTGTCGGTGTTCTCGCGCCAACTGCCGCAGGTCATGCTGGCCCGCGTGCTGGCAGTGATGGGCATGATCAGCATCGGCTTCCTGCTGTTTTTGATCATGACCTCCAACCCGTTCACGCGCATCCTGCCGCAGATCCCGATGGATGGGCATGACCTCAACCCGTTGTTGCAAGACATCGGCCTGATCGTGCACCCGCCGATGCTCTACATGGGCTACGTGGGTTTCTCCGTGGCCTTTGCGTTTGCCATCGCCGCCTTGCTCGGCGGGCGCCTCGATGCGGCCTGGGCGCGCTGGTCGCGGCCATGGACCATTGTGGCCTGGGCGTTCCTCGGTATCGGTATCACCCTCGGTTCGTGGTGGGCCTACTACGAACTCGGCTGGGGCGGCTGGTGGTTCTGGGACCCGGTGGAAAACGCCTCGTTCATGCCCTGGCTGGTGGGCACCGCGCTGATTCACTCGCTGGCCGTCACCGAAAAACGCGGCGTGTTCAAAAGCTGGACCGTGTTGCTGGCCATCGCCGCGTTTTCCCTCAGCCTGCTGGGTACTTTCCTGGTGCGTTCGGGCGTGTTGACCTCGGTGCATGCGTTTGCGTCCGACCCGGAGCGCGGCGTGTTCATCCTGATCTTCCTGCTGTTTGTAGTCGGCGGCTCGCTGACCCTGTTTGCGTTGCGCGCGCCGGTGGTCAAGAGCCAGGTCGGCTTCAACCTATGGTCGCGGGAAACCCTGCTGCTGGGCAATAACCTGGTATTGGTGGTGGCCGCGTCGATGATCCTGCTCGGCACCTTGTACCCCTTGGTGCTGGACGCGCTGAGCGGCGCCAAGCTGTCCGTCGGCCCGCCGTACTTCAACGCGTTGTTTATCCCGTTGATGGGCCTGTTGATGGTGGTGATGGCCGTGGGTGTGCTGGTGCGCTGGAAAGACACGCCGGTGAAATGGCTGGCCGGCATGTTGATGCCGGTACTGCTCGGCAGTGTAGCCATGGCGGTGATTGCCGGGTTTGCCTACGGCGACTTCAACTGGGCGGTGCTCGCCACCTTCCTGCTCGCCGCCTGGGTATTGCTGGCCGGCGTGCGCGACATCTTCGATAAGACCCGTCACAAAGGCCTGATCAAAGGTCTGCCAACATTGACCCGCAGCTACTGGGGCATGCAAGTCGCCCACATCGGCATCGCCGTGTGCGCCCTCGGCGTGGTGCTGTCCAGCCAGAACAGCGCCGAGCGCGACCTGCGCCTGGCGCCGGGTGAGTCCATGGACCTGGCCGGTTACCACTTCATCTTCGAAGGCGCCAAGCACTTCGAAGGCCCGAACTTCACGTCCGACAAAGGCACTGTGCGTGTGGTGCGCAACGGCAAGGAAGTGGCTGTTCTGCACCCGGAAAAACGTCTGTACACCGTGCAAAGCTCGATGATGACCGAAGCGGGTATCGACGCCGGTTTCACCCGTGACCTCTATGTGGCATTGGGTGAGCCGCTGGACGACGGCGCCTGGGCGGTGCGTGTGCATGTGAAGCCGTTCGTGCGCTGGATCTGGTTCGGCGGTTTGCTCACCGGCTTTGGTGGCTTGCTGGCCGCGCTGGACCGGCGTTATCGCGTCAAGGTCAAAAGCCGGGTGCGTGAAGCCCTCGGCCTGCAAGGAGCGGCGGCATGAAGCGTTGGTTGATGGTGTTACCGCTGGCGGCCTTTCTGGTGATGGCAGTGTTTTTATACCGTGGCTTGTACCTGGACCCGGCCGAGTTGCCCTCGGCGATGATCGGCAAGCCATTCCCGGCGTTCAGCCTGAAGACCGTGCAGGGCGACAAGACTCTGACCCAGGCTGACCTGCTGGGCAAACCGGCGCTGGTCAACGTGTGGGGCACCTGGTGCATCTCCTGCCGCGTCGAGCACCCGGTGCTGAACAAACTGGCCGAGCAGGGCGTGGTGATCTACGGCATCAACTACAAGGACGACAATGCGGCGGCCTTGAAGTGGCTGGCCGAGTTCCACAACCCGTACCAGCTGGATATTCGCGATGAGGACGGCAACCTGGGCCTCAACCTCGGCGTGTACGGCGCTCCGGAAACCTTCTTTATCGATGCCAAAGGCGTGATCCGCGACAAGTATGTTGGCGTGATCGACGAAGTGGTCTGGCGCGAGCAACTGGCCGCCAAGTACCAGGCATTGGTCGATGAGGCCAAGCCATGAGGCGTCTGTTAGCCGCTGCTGTGTTGGCACTTGGACTGGTTGGCGTTGCCCATGCGGCCATCGACACCTACGAGTTCGCCAAGGACGGTGACCGCGAGCGTTTTCGCGAACTGACCAAGGAACTGCGCTGCCCCAAGTGCCAGAACCAGGACATTGCCGACTCCAACGCCCCGATCGCCGCCGACCTGCGCAAAGAAATTTTCCGCATGCTGGGGGAGGGCAAGGACAACCAGCAGATCATCGACTTCATGGTCGACCGCTACGGTGATTTCGTGCGCTACAAACCCGCCCTCACCGGCAAGACTGCGCTGCTCTGGTTCGGCCCCGCCGGGCTGTTGCTGGCCGGTGTGGTGGTGATGGCCGTGATCGTGCGCCGCCGCCGCGCCGCGCCGACTGATGGTTCCGATGCGCTCTCCCCGGATGAACGCAAACGCCTCGACCAATTGCTGGACACCAAGACTGATGATTGATTTTTGGCTCGCAGCAGGGTTGCTGCTTCTGATTGCCCTGAGTTTCCTGTTGATCCCTGTGTTGCGCGGCCGCCGTGCCCAGCGTGAAGAGGATCGCACCGCACTGAATGTGGCGCTCTACCAGGAACGCGTGGCCGAGCTGCAAGTGCAGCAGGACGAAGGCGTGCTCAATGCCGCTCAGCTCGACACCGGCCGCGCCGAGGCTGCGCGTGAGTTGCTGGCCGACACCGAAGGCGTAGAAAAGCCGCGTGAATCACGCTTGGGCAAACCACTGCCGTTGTTGGCGGCGTTTCTCGTGCCGGTCCTGGGCGTTGCGCTGTACCTGCATTACGGAGCGAGTGACAAGGTCGAACTGACCCGCGAATTCTCCCAGCCGCCGGTGTCGATGCAAGACATGACCCACCGCCTGGAGCGCGCCGCCGCCGCCCAGCCGGACTCGCCGGAAGGCTTGTACTTCCTCGGCCGCGCCTACATGGCTCAAGATCGTTCGGCCGATGCCGCCAAGATCTTCGAACGCACCGTCGCACTCGCCGGTCGCCAGCCCGAACTGCTCGGCCAATGGGCGCAGGCGCAGTACTTTGCCGACAACAAACAATGGTCGCCCAAGGTGCAGGCGCTGACCGATGAAGCCTTGAAGCTCGACCCCAAAGAAGTCACCAGCCTCGGCCTGCTGGGTATCGCCGCCTTTGAAGGCCAGCGTTATCAGGAAGCCATCGACTACTGGAACCGCCTGTTGGCGCAGTTGCCAGCGCAAGACAACTCCCGGGTCGCGCTGCAAGGCGGTATCGACCGCGCGGCCGAGAAACTCAAGGAAAGCGGTGGCACGGTGGCGGCAAAAACCGTGATGAAAGTGCGCGTGGACCTCGCACCTGAGGTGAAGGCCAAAGCCTTGCCCACCGACAGCGTGTTTATCTTCGTCCGTGCGGTAAACGGCCCACCGGCGCCCCTGGCGGCCAAGCGCGTCACCGTGGCTGAACTGCCGGTCACCGTCGAACTGGGCGATGCGGACGCAATGATGCCGCAGTTGAAACTGTCGAACTTCCCCGAAGTCCAACTGGTTGCGCGCATATCCCGGGCCGGTCAACCGACCACTGGCGAGTGGATCGGCCGCAGCCAACCCTTGGCCAGCAGCACCACTGCGCTGCAGCAGCTGACCATCGACACTCCGGACAAATAATTCGAGGAAACGCCTATGACCGCATTTGCACGCATCACCCTGCTCAGCCTGGTACTCGGCTTGAGCGCTTGTGCGGTCCATCGGCCTCCCGCGCCCACCGGCCCGACCATCCCGCCGTCTGGCCCGGCGACCCAGCCAAGCACCCAGCCTTCCGGCCCGGTAACGCCGCCGCCGAAGCCGGTGCCAAGCAAATCACCGACCTTCGCCCCACCACCGGGCGCCGCGAGCCACTGGGACGGCAAGATGCAGGTGTATGTGCTGGACGAGCAGCCTGACACCTTCTACCGCCAGCGCACCTACTACCGCTGGAGCAACGGCTGGAGCCGCTCCATCAGCCCGAACGGGCCGTGGGAAGACACCGATGTGCACGGTGTGCCGCCGGGGTTGAGCAAGCAGTACGCGCAATAACAAAAGGCGACTTTCGGGTCGCCTTTTCTTGCATGAATGCATTACTCCAAGCAATAGAGATCAAGTATCAAAGGGTAGGTAGGATTAATGGGTATGTTATTTGGGATTTTTCCTACCGGATAAAAAGGTTTTTTGGCTGTTTAAAGTAGGATTTACATTTCGAAAAAAATTCCAGCCCAGTTTTATTCCGAGAGTCCCCAGCAGTATTAACAGTGCGCCAAAACCTTGCCAAAGACTAATAAGCTGGTTGAAGAATAAATAATCGAAAACGATTGTCGAGAGCGGGTAGAAAAAGGACAAGATGGAAATCATCGCAATACTTAGCTTCTGATATGCCGAGAATATCAGGCAGTACAGGATGAACGTATGAACAATCCCGAGTGTTAAAATGAACCCCCATTGTTGTAGCGTTTGCGGCGAATCAGACAGGTCGGTGAAGGGCAGTAATAGAAGTGCGCCTACGCCGGTTTGTACCAGGACGATGAAGGCCGGCGGTACGTCTTTCGTCCGCTTTGTAAGAATCACAGTACCTGCATATAAAGACGTCGCTATCAATACCAGCAACAGACCGTAGGCTTCGCTTGCGGACGGAAACGCCAGGCTAGAGCCGCTGTTAACCGTAAATCCCAAGCCGACAAACGCCAAACCCGCCCACGTCATATCACTGCGTGTCACCCCCTGTTTGAGAAAGGCAGCCCCCAGCAGCATCACGATAAAAGGGTTGATATGGTAAACGAGCGTCGCCAGAGAAATACTGGTCAATGGGAAGGCCATGAACAATAAAACCCAATTACAGATCATTAATATACCGGCAACCGTTACCGGAATTAGAATCGGCAGCGTCCAATAAGCGGAGCGGATGAATCCGCGAATATAACAGTAGGGTGCCAGGCACATAAAGGCGATGGCGCAACGAAAAAATACGACGTTGATTGCCGGTTGTTCGGACTTTACCACCAGCAGCCCGATGCTGCCCGATATAAGCATCGCTATCAATAACTCGATGCTCCCGGGTGTTGATTGTTGTGCTTTCATCTTTCACTCTGCGCCATGAATGCTGGCTATGTTTATATCGCGTTATTCGCGCGGCGACTAACATATAGTTTTTATCTGGCTCATTCGTGAGATGGGGGAGCGTGATAGATGAAAGATACGGATCTTGAAATCGACTTGATCAGGGCGTTTATTGCAGTCGCGGAGACCCGTAACTTCACTCAGGCCGCACTCAGGTTGCACCGGACTCAGTCGGCGACCAGCATGCGCATCAAGAAGCTTGAGGCACAATTGGGCTGCAAATTGTTCGAACGCACTACTGTCAGCGTCACGTTGACCAGCTTGGGGGAACGCTTTCTCAGCGTGGCTTACCGCCTGATTGAAGTGAACGAGCAAGCGTTTTTTGCTTTGAACGCCGCATCCACCCAGGGGAAAGTCGTACTGGCAACTTCGGAGACCTACGCATCCTGCCTGCTGCCGCCACTGTTGCAGGTAATGGCGGATACGTTTCCCAATGTGGAGATCGAACTTCGGTGTGGCCATAGCTGGACACTGCTGGAGACCATGGACGATCTCTGCATTGATCTTGTTATTGCAACCCGCAATCCCAAACGCACCCAAGGCACCCCCTTGCGCCGCGAGCGCTTGCTATGGGTCACGGATGAGATGAGCCAGGTCCACTTGGATGCACCGCTGCCATTGGCCATGTTTCCCACCGGCTGTGTTTACCGTGACCATGCGTTGGCGGCACTTAATGCATCGGGCAGGTCATGGCGCATGGCGTACACCTGTTTCAATCATGAAGCGTTACTGGCGGCGGTGGCATCCGGTCTCGCGGTCACAGTACTGATAGAAAGCGCTGTGCCGGAATACTTGCGGTTACTGGAGCATGAGGGCGGATTGACGCGTTTACCGTCCGTAGACATTGATCTGTACCGCAACCCCTCGCGCTCAAATGTGTTGCTCGGCCCTGTCTATGAACTGATTTGCGGGCACTTCAATAATGGGCTGGAACCACAGGTTTCGGCGGTTTGAACGATGAGGGCGGCGGGCTGAGGGCGATGATCTTGAACACGTAAGAGATGGCGTTGTGCAGCCCCCAGAACTCTTGATAATCCGGCCAATTCGACGCGTGGAGCGTGCGGCTGTCAGCCTCTCTCGCAAAGGCTGCTTGAGGCCACTTGTCGGTTCCCGGGTGGCGATGATGAAAATCGTGTTGCGGCAGATCTCCCGGCAATACAAACAGTCGCACGGGCAAGTGATAAAACACGTGCTCTGCGAACCAGGCCAACCAGCTCAAACAGTGGTGCAACCCGTGGCGGCGTTTCACTGGCACCTGACGCCCACAAAAACGTCCCCAAGAGTGCGTGGCGTGAACATGTCGAGGATCTGCCAGGCCATCTCGCTCGCCAAACCAGGCGTGTTCGCTGATGAACTCCAGCAACACGCTATTCTGGTAAAAAAACAGCAGTGGAAAGCCAACAGCGATCAACCATTCGAACCCTGTGATAACGGCTGCGCCTTCGATGAGCCACAGCCACCCCAGCAGATAAAGCCCTACGGATACGCGACGCAAGAGCGGGCCGGTCATCAGGTTGCCGTGTATACGGTTGTATAGCCATCTCACGTGAAAGATGGGGGAGAGCATGCTCAGGAAAAGTCGCCTCCACAGGCGCTTGGCCTCGGTGCCGGGTGTGAGTCCGGCCTGAATGAGCAGGTGGGTCGCCGGGTCGGCGTGCGTAGTGAATATGTCGTGACGATGGTGGAGCAGAAAATGCTCCGCTCGGTACTGTTGCGCACTTTGTGTCAGGGTCAGAACGCTGAACAACTGAGCCGTCACGTCGTCTATCCAGCGCCATCCGGAGAAACGTGAATGAATGCATTGATGAGCCACGGTGCTAATCATCATTCTTGCGCCACCAACGCTGAGCGCCCAACCCAGTAATACACCCAGCACGCAAAAAGCCCCCTGTAACCGCGTACCCATGATGGCTACTACGATGCCACTGCACAAACGCACAAGCGCCATAAGGGTGAAGCGCAACGGGCCAGACCCAATGCTTGGGCGTTCATCCAGTGCAGGCTTGCCGGTTAACCACGTCCAGAACGGCTGGGTAATAGTGGGAAATACGCAGTAGCTCTCTCGAATAGGGCACATGTTGTTTGTGGGTTCCTTTCAGAGCACAAAGCGCTCAAACATGACGCGCTCAGCACGCAGGAAACGGCTGAATTTTTCGGCTTTATCCAGCAACCCAGGTTTGTCGGATCTATAGGCGATCTCGTGTAACCAGTCGAAAAATTCGGCAAGCGTTGCCTGTTTATAAAAATGTACCCTCGACAACAGGCCAACTATGTCCCTGAAGTTTTTTTCGTCAATCAAGTTGCTGAGGTCCAGTAGACCGCCCAGGAATACCTCGTCGATGGGTTGGCGCATGATGATCTGCGGATCGGGAAGGTTTTTGACAGATGACCTGTCCCGCAGCAGCGATGAGACACAGGCATCGCCCAGCTCGAAATCCAGGCACACGTTCAGGCGCCGCTCTTCGGAAAAGTTGGTGGCTGAATGCAGCCTGGAGGCGGCCAGTTGCCAGATTTCGCCCGTGCGCATTCTGAATACCTCTGACTCTTCCGAATGTAGACAATGCTCGTTTGTCTTCAATGGGATATGCAGTCGCGCCCATACAGGCGCAGTCGGCCCCAGCTCTATAAAGTCCCGGTGAGGGATGAGTACACCGTTTCCCAGGCAATGGATTCTGGCCAGGCGTAATGTACGGGTGTCGAAGGTGCGATCTATCCAGGCGTTGAGTCCTGGAAGCCGTGCTCCTTGAGCAGTCACCGTCGCGGGTCTGTGGTGTTGTGCAACCAAGCCCGCATCGTTATCGATGTTGGCGGTACGAATGACGTAGGTTTTCCAGTCGCCGATTCGAAATTCACTATAGTTACTGTCGTCTTGAACGAAGCACTCTATGGTGTGTATTTCATTCTGGTTGATGAACTCAGGATTGAAAGTGCCGATAATTCTGGACTCCATCAGTGTTCTCCATGATATTTATTCGGGTTCAACCGCCCTCAACATTTCATCGGCAATGGCGTTCCAGAAGTTTTCGAAAAGTGCCAGGTGTTTAACAAAGCCTTGCTCTATACGTAACAAGCTTTGTGGCCCGGTGTTAAATTGCCGCGCGCCATTGAGTGATTCAATTTTATGCTCTTTTTCGGTGGCGCCGATATGAGCGTAAAAGTATTCGCAGGCTTCATGAAAGGCATCTTCATCAGCCCACCATTTTTTATAGTGAAGTGCGCCGTCATACATGCGCCGCAACATCGTATAGGCCTGCCATTCCAGCGCAAGTTGAGCGCCTGAGCCTATCGCGTTATCAGCCGCATACATTTCTTTCTCTCCGTGGATCAGTGCATGGGTTTGCGGCAATACACGGTGGTCATGCTTGATGTTCTCCCACGTCAGCGCTCGCGAGTCCCCAAGCTGCTTGCCGAGCTCGAACAGCCAGTTATCAAACAGAACAGAATGGACTTTATCAACACGGCCATACCCCATCTCGGAGTACAGCGTTTTTGCGTATTCTGCGCGGGCTTGAATATTTTGGGTGTTGCTGATCATTACCGAGAGCACTTCCGGGAACGAACGATTGAATTCACCATAGTTTCTGGCGAAGATGGCGATCTGCTTGACCTGCAAAGGGCCTGAAGTCCACAAGTCATAGAACCTGTTGGTCAAGGCGCCGCTATCAAATACTGTTTGCGCCAATGATTCGATAGGGTCGTTCGCAAGCTGCATTGATGGTGTGGGTAGCGACATGTTCAAAGCTCCTTGTTCGCCTGGAGGCGTGAGGGGTTTGAACATCGCGCTATTTAATTGAATTGTCTAACAACTTGTTCTAATAGGGTATACGCACAGTATCGATAGGCGTAATGGCAGCTGTTAGTTGAATGAGCACCCGCTGTCATGCCAGTAGTGCAGGTGCCGCGTTCCCATCGTTGAGCGCTATTGTTTCTGAAGTATAGGTGAAGTCTTGAGTCCGCCGAGCCAGTGAATCACCCCAGCCAACATCCCCAACCCCACCCCAAACTCCACAATCCCCACCCAACCAAACTGCGCCATCAACCACCCACTCACCGTCGCCCCAATCGCCCCACCCACAAACGTCGCGGTCATATACAAGCTGTTAATTCGCCCCTGGGCCTTGGGGTCCACCGCAAACGCCCGCGTCTGATTCGCCACCAACCCGGCCTGCACACCGATATCCAGCACAATCACGCCCAGTACCAGCAAAATCAGCGAGGCCTGTGCCCCAGCCAGCAGCAGATACGCCAGAGTCACAATCCCCACGCTGGCCCCAATCACTTTGCGACAACCCAGCTTGTCCGCCGCCCGCCCGCCATACGACGCCGCAAACGCACCCACCGCGCCAATAATTCCGAAACCTCCGGCCCAGGCACTGCCCAGCTGCCACGGCCCATTTGCGAGCAACCCGGCCAAATTCACCCAAAACGCGTTGAAGCACGCCCACAACAACGCCTGCACCACCATCGATTGCCGAATCGGGCTGTTATCGCGCATCAACGGCCACAGCGAAGCGAGCAGGCGAGGGTAAGACAGGTTCGTACTCGGCACGCCCGGCGGCAGCAGCCTGGCCGCGATGAACCACACCGGAATCATGAACGCCGCCTCCATGGCATACACCGCCCGCCAGCCGTAGGCCTCACCGACCACGCCACTGATGGTGCGGCCGAGCAAAATCCCCAGCATGATCCCGCTGACCACCGTGCCCACATTGCGCCCGCGTTCGTGGGGCTGCGACATCACCGCCGCAAAGGGCACCAACTGCTGTGGCACGCAACACACCACGCCCAGGCCGAACGAGGCGCCGATCAACGCCCAGATACTCGGCGCAAAAGCCGCCGCCAAAGCAAAACAGAACGCCAGCGCAATCTGCCCGAGTACCAGTTTGCGCCGGTCAAAGCGGTCGCCCATGGGCAGCAAAAACGCCAACCCGGTGGCAAACCCCAGCAAGGCGGCGCCCGCCACCAGGTTGACCGTCGACACCGTTACGCCCATGTCCGAGGCAATCAACGGCAGCACCGGCTGGGTGCAGTAAATGTTGGTGACCACCGCGCCGGCGATCACCGCCATCATGATGATCTTGCCTCGCGGCGGGGAACTCTCGGATGTCATGGCGTTTGCCTTATGTCGCTGGGGGATGAGTCGCCAACCTTACGCAGTCGCGTTTATGTCGATAATCCCCTACGATCGAGAATCATCCTTCCAGAATTTGATAGGGCGTTATGAACCGTCTTGAGTCGATGTCGGTGTTTGTCGCGGTGGTGGAGGCGGGCAGCCTGTCGGCGGCTGCGCGCCAGTTGGGCATGCCGCTGGCCACCGTCAGCCGTAAAGTCGCGGAACTGGAAGCTCACCTCAAATCCCGGCTGCTGCACCGCACCACGCGGCAGTTGTCGCTGACGGACGTGGGCGCTGCCTATCTGGCGGCGTGCCGGCGAATCCTCGAAGAGATCGGCGAAGCCGAACGGGCCGCCACCGGCGAATATGCCGTGCCTAAAGGCGAGTTGACGGTGACCGCGCCCATCGTGTTCGGGCGCCTGCATATCGTGCCGGTGGTGGCGGAGTTTCTGGCGCAGTACCCCGAGATCAGCGTCAACCTGATGCTCACCGACCGTGTGGTGCATTTGATGGAGGAACAGTGCGACGTGGCCGTGCGCATTGGCGACCTGCCGGACAGCTCGCTCAAGGCGGTGCAAGTTGGCACGGTGCGGCGGGTGGTGTGTGCCAGCCATCGGTATTTGCAAACCCATGGCAAACCGACCACGCCGCAGGCGCTGACGAATCACAGTTGCATCACCTTTGAAGTGCTGTCCTCGGTGGGCGCCTGGGTGTTTGGGGCAGGTAAAGCGCAACAGACCGTGCCCGTGCATTCGCGGCTGTCGGTGAACACCGCGGAAGCAGCGATTGCGGCGGCGACGCTGGATGTGGGTGTGATTCGGGTGCTGTCGTATCAAGTGGCGGACGCAGTGCAAAAGGGTGATTTGCAGGTGGTGTTGCAGCCCTATGAATCAGCGGCGTTACCGATCAGCCTGGTGCATAAAGGGCAGGCGCCATTGCCGTTGAAAGTGCGCGCCTTCCTGGACTTCGTCAGCCCGCGACTGCGCTCCCGGCAAGTGAGCATGTGCTGATGCACGCGGACTAGCTGTGGGAGCGGGCTTGCTCGCGAAAGCGGCGTGTCAGTCACTGAATAGGTTGGCTGATGCACCGCATTCGCGAGCAAGCCCGCTCCCACAGGGGATCACCGCGCTATCAAGCGACGGGGCACTCCCGATTCAGCGCTTGATCCACCAACAATTGCGCAATCTCAACCATCTGCACCACTGCCAGCACCTGCTTGCGGCTTGATCCATCCAAATGCTCGGCACAGTCGTAGGCACACACCGTCGCCGATTCCAGCATTTCGCTGGCATTGCTTAAGGCAACTTCGGTACTGAGGCCGGGGCGGACGGTGAAGATGAGGTTGGGTGGGGTTTGTGGGGTGTCATCCGAGGTGGATGGCGGAGGGTTAGGCGTGACTTTTTTCATGGTGAAGCTCCTATGAATGAGCACCTCCATCTCGCTACCACACGATGTAAGGAGGCGACTGTACACGGGGTGGTAGACCGGTCATAGAAACCCGGCAGGCCGAAGCCTCCCGTGCACAGCCGCCACAAAGCAGCCCGCACAAAAAAACGCCCGTAAGCGTTTTGGGGATCTATGAAAGAACCGGGCTACCACACCCGTTCGCTGATTTTGCAGCGACCCGCGAAGGTTAGCGGCGAGGTTGCTCGGACGCAACCTGAAAGATGTGTAGGGCAGGTCCCACAACTGACCACCCACCCTGTGGCGAGGGAGCTTGCTCCCGCTGGACTGCGCAGCAGTCCCAACCCAGCCACCTTCGATCCACCTGACACACCGCGCCCGTCGGTTTTGGGGCCGCTTCGCAGTCCAGCGGGAGCAAGCTCCCTCGCCACAGGGGATTGTGGTGGCTTGGCAACCTTTCACAAAACCTTCATCAAACCGCCGCCCGCCAGTCATGTGCAAGTAATAGCACTGACACCTCCCGCGCCTACTGTCGTTTGAACTCAACCGCAGCCCTTGTGTGGCTGTTCAAACCAGACAGAGAAGCCCATGACTCACGCTATCCATGTCGATCACTTGAACAAGACCTTTGCGAAGAAATCCGCATTGGTCGACCTCGAACTCACCATTGCATCCGGTGAGATGGTCGCGCTGATTGGCGCTTCCGGTTCCGGCAAGTCCACGTTGTTGCGCCATTTGGCGGGCCTGGCCTGTTGCGACAAGAGCAACGGCGGCAGCGTTAAGGTGCTGGGCCGGGAGGTGCAGGCCAGTGGGCGCTTGAATGGCAAGGTGCGGCGGTTGCGTGCAGACATCGGCTACATCTTCCAGCAGTTCAACCTGGTCAACCGCCTGAGCGTGATCGACAACGTACTGCTCGGTTGCCTGGGCCGCATGCCGCGCTGGCGCGGCAACCTCGGTTTGTTCAATGCCGAGGAAAAGGCGTTTGCCCTCGAATCCCTCGCCCGCGTGGGCTTGGCTGACCTGGCCGGGCAGCGTGCCTCGACCTTGTCCGGCGGCCAGCAGCAGCGCGTGGCGATTGCCCGTGCATTGACCCAGCGCGCCGAAGTCATCCTCGCCGATGAGCCTATTGCCTCGCTGGACCCGGAGTCGGCGCGCAAGGTCATGGAGATCCTCGCCGACATCAACCGCCGCGACGGCAAGACCGTGGTGGTGACCCTGCATCAAGTCGATTACGCCATGCGTTATTGCCCGCGTGCCGTGGCCCTTAAAGGCGGCCGGATTCATTTCGACGGGCAGGGCAGCGCCATGAGCAGCCAGTTCCTCAACGATTTGTACGGTGCCGACGTCGACACCAGCCTGATGTTTTCCGACCAGACCCGCACAGCCGTCGCCACGCCTCGGCTGGCTATGGCGCGCGCTTGAAACCCTACTCACGACCCACAGGAATCCCGTCCATGTTGAACCGTATCGGCCAAGTGTTTCTGTCTGCGGTGTTGCTGGCCGGCGCTGCCATGGGCACTGCCCAGGCCGCCGACAAAGCCATCAACTTCGGCATCATGTCCACCGAGTCTTCGCAGAACCTTAAAAGTGTGTGGCAGCCGTTTCTGGATGACATGCAGAAGAAAACCGGCCTGACCATCAACGCCACCTTCGCCTCCGACTACGCCGGGTTGATCCAGGGCATGCGCTTTAACAAGGTCGACGTGGCCTGGCTGGGCAACAAGGCGGCGATGGAAGCGGTGGACCGTTCCAACGGCGAGATCTTCGCCCAGACCGCCGCCGCCAATGGCGCTGCCGGTTACTGGAGCGTTCTGATCGTGCGCAAGGACAGCCCGATCAACAACGTCGACGACATGCTCAAGAACGCCAGGAACTTGACCTTCGGCAACGGTGACCCGAACTCCACCTCGGGCTACCTGGTGCCGGGCTACTACGTGTTCGCCAAGAACCATGTGGATGCCGCCACCGCGTTCAAACGCACGCTCAACTCCAGCCATGAAGTCAACGCACTCAGCGTGGCCAAGGGGCAGTTGGACGTGGCCACCTTCAACACCGAAAGCTGGGACCGCCTGGAAGTCACCCAGCCGGACAAAGCCGCAATGCTCAAGGTGATCTGGAAATCGCCGCTGATCCCGGCCGACCCGATGGTGTGGAGCAAGGCGCTGACGGACAGCGAAAAAACCAAGATCCGTGATTTCTTCGCCAACTATGGCGACACCGATGAAGAGAAAGCGGTGCTGAAGAACATGCAACTGGGCAAGTTCCTCGCTTCCAACGACGACCAGCTGTTGCCGATCCGCCAACTGGAGCTGTTCAAGCAGCGCACCACCATCAGTGCAGACGACAAGCTGGAAGCGGCCGACAAGGCCAAGAAGCTCGCCGACATCGACGCCGACCTGGCCAAGCTGCAACAGCGCATTTCCGAGCTGGACAAGAAAACCGCGGCAAACGGCTAACCCCCTGTAGGAACCGGGTCAATGTGGGAGCGGGCTTGCTCGCGAAAGCGGTGTGTCATTCAACACATCCAGTGACTGATACAC